>JBBSPP010000275.1:0-4613 GCA_038258625.1 Chitinophagales bacterium | reverse complement strand
TTAGTACTGAGTACTTAGTACAAAGTACTTAGTACGGGTGAGTGAAATTTATTAGGTTTTCTGTTTGCTTCAAAAGTATTCAGAAGATTCTTTTTCAATTTCAAATATAGTGATACTTGTTTTTACATGGCCCGTTCCGCGCGGTATGTCTGTCTTGAGTTTCTATTGGGGTAATTGTAAGGCTTCATTTTTAACATGAAAAATGTTAGTCGGTATTTGTCAATGAGTAGATTCGTTCAAAATTTAATTATGAAAAAACTGATGGTAGCTATAATTTTCATTGGCGTATTGAATGCCGCTCAGGCTGGTACTTACAAAGTAGAAGTAACAAATGAAGGCACTGGCGTTCGGGTAATTATAAATCAAGATGGCCGAATGAATAATTATTCATTCGTTTGTAAAGGGGAGTGTGCCGGCATTGTAGCCGAAAGGCTGAACGCTAAACCAGGCGAAATGTATAAAAAATTTTTAAAATCCAACCACCGCGAGAGCCACGGCAACGGAGACCCGTCAACAGAAAAAGGATTGCGTTACGAGGAGATGGATAAATTCATTTCCGAGACGGGCACCGTTTTTTCGATGACAGATTTGATACTGAAATATGAAAATATAATATTGGCTTTTGATAAAAAACTGAATGTAAACGAAATTAGTGGGCGAGAAGCATCAGACATTATTTATCATTTAAAAAGAAAAGACAATACCTACAGCATTGAAATTTTTACGGGCGAAGATGCAAAAAAAATGGCGTCGATACTCAAAGAATAAGCTGTTGATTTTGGGAGACCAAAGACCTCTACAAAATTTACTAAAGAATAATCGCCTTTGAAAAAATGAATTAAATTTGAAAAATTAGAAACGGAATTTATATAATATTGGTTGCTACAATAGCATTTGCAGCATGTAACAAAGAAAAAACTTTGTGTTTACAATCTGACGTGACGGTAGATTATCACACGCTGAACCAATATGACAGCACTTATCAAATACCTAAGTTTTGCATGGAAGAAAGTAATTGGGAGAATGTGACATATGAAGGATTGTACAACCCTAACACGGGCAATGTGGACGCATTAATTAACAATGAAGGTACCACCAGTGTGACCTATTATAATTTTTTACGTGGCGATTCGGTTACGCAAACTGCCGTTACATATTCTGTGCCAGAGTAGGTACGATCGTCTAGCATTTAATAAACAATCAAATCATAAAAATCTTCTTGCTTGTAATAAGTATTTGCCAAGCGCTGAATTGTTTCTGCATCAATCGTTTTGAAAATATGAATGCTGTTTGCAAAATCATGCTCGTCACGATTATTGAGAAGTAGTGATTTCCAACGGCTCATAATTTTAAAAGGTCCATCAATGCTACCGAGGATGCTACCGAGGATGTAGTTTTTTACCAAGTTCAATTCTTCGGCAGGTACGGTTTCGGTTTGGAGGAGGCGCATTTCGTGCCAAATTTCGGCCACGGCGGCTTCGGCTACATCGCGCCCTACGTCGGTAGCTATGGCGTAACTATTACTTTTTTTATTTTGCTGTACGTAGGAGTATATGCCGTAGGTATAGCCTTTTTCTTCGCGGATGTTGCTCATTAACCTCGACCCGAAATAGCCGCCAAACAGCGTATTGACAAACAGCATGGGCGTAAAATCAGGATGGTCTCGCGGTATGAATTTTTGGGCAATTCGAATGGCACCTTGGTGCGCTTTTTCGTCATTGGTGATGCGATGCTTTTTTTCTAAGTTTGGTTTTTCGGTAAAAATAATTTCGGATACAGCCTTGTCTGTTTTTTGATGAATAGCTACAAGTTGTTTTTTTATAAGGTCGATAACGCCCGTTTCAAATTGGCCAGAAACAAAAAATGTAGCCTCGGTTAGTGAAATATTTTGGCTGTAATAATCTATGATGGCAGCACGGGTTAGTGTTTCATAATCGGCCAGTACAGAGTAAGAACCGTAGGGATGATCAAAACCATACACTAGCTCGTCAATGGTACGGTTGGCCACAAACTCTGATTTTTTTAAATTGATGGTCATGAGCTGTATGGCTTGCTGACGATAAATTTCCAGCTCATCGCCGGGGAATTGAGCATCGGCTATAATCTCAAAAACAAGGGGCAATAAATTTGTAAAATGCTTGGTGAGGCACTGCAACTTTATGGTAAAATAATCATTATCCTGATTCACCGCTAGTGTGGCGCCCACCTGCTCAATGGCCTCGTTTATTTGGAGCGCCGTTTTGGACGTTGTACCTGCTTTTAGCAAAGAAGTTACAGCTTTTGCCACGGCTACATCATTGGCCGTTTTTATCACTTTGGGTATGTATATTTCAAAAGAGATAACGGGCTGTGTGCCAGCATTTAAGCTATACAATGAAAGGTTCTCGCCAATGGTATGTTTTTCAATAGCGGGTAGCTCATAGGTAAATTCAGTAGCTTGATGTATGGCGGGTGGGGTAATTCGGTCTAAAGTCATATTGTATTTTTGATGTCTTTTTTTATAATTAAAAATTCTTTTTCCTGCGGTTAATTGGCAGGATTATGAAAGGGGTGAGTTTGCTTCTTTTCTAAAATGGTTGTAAACTAATTTATCGGCGAGGGAGGGTAAAAACTTATTGAGCCAAAGCAGCATTTTTCCCTGAAACGTCATTACCAATGTGCGCCGGCGATGATTAATAGCTTTTATAATTTGCTCGGCACAGTCTTCTGCACTCATAAGCTTTTCTTCTTTTAGTGGGGTTTCGGTTTGGCTTTGACCATCGGCGGCCAGTGCAACATTCCGAATGTTGGAGGCAGTAAATCCGGGGCTAATCCACAGTACATTGGTACCCGTTTTTAAAAGTTCTATACGCAGTGATTCTAAAAAACCTTGCATGGCGAACTTACTAGCCGAATAGGCCGAACGCGCCGGTAACCCTTTATTGCCAGCAATGGAGGATATGCCGACAATGGATCCTTTATTTTTTTTTATTTCGCTTACAGCTGCTCTGGTACAATGCACCGTACCCCAAAAATTGATGTTCATTAACTCATGTAGTACCTCCAAATCTACATCCTGTACTAAGGCGCGCATGCTAATGCCAGCGTTATTTATGAGTACATCTAGCTTGCCAAAATGCTGCATGGTGGTGGTGATAAAATTTTCGGCATCTGCTTGTATGCTTACATCAGCTTGTACGCCAATAAAATTTTCGGATTTAAATTCATTATCCATTTCTTGCAAGGCTTTGAGCGAACGGCCACAAACAGCCACGCGCGCGCCCATGGCCAAATACTGCATTGCCAAGGCTTTGCCAATGCCACTCGTGCCACCAGTAATCGCCACTACAATTTTATTAGAAAGATTTTTCAAAAAAAATTATTTATGAAGGGGTAAAGATGCTAAATTTTGTATTACTTTCGCCCACTCTTAAGAAAGAAATCCTGAAGTTTCGGGATTCAAACTTCTCTTAGTGATGATTCGGTAGCTCAGTTGGTAGAGCACAACACTTTTAATGTTGGGGTCCTGGGTTCGAGCCCCAGCCGAATCACTTACAATTAAACCAAGCTTTTAAGGCTTGGTTTTTTTTATTAAATAACGATATAAAAAAAGTCCGACCTTATGAAAGTCGGACTTTTTATTAAATGCAGTATGTCGAGAGGCTACTTCACAATTTTTATCTGTTTTGATTTCTCACCATTTTTTAAGTTTACAAAATAGATACCTTTTGCTAGGCCAGTAGTAGCAATGCTATGGTCGGTGGCATCGGGGTTTATTTTTTCGGTAAATAATAATTTGCCGCTGAGGTCGTACAGGCTTACGGTGGTCAATGAATTTTCGTCAAACGTGTCCAATATTTTTAAATTAATTACATCTGTAAACGGATTGGGATAAGCTATTACCGCAAGCTCATTTTTTTCTTTTGAAAATTGCGCATTTATGTCTTGCTTATTTGATGTTGTATTAATTATATTAATATCATAATCCTCTACCTCGCCATAACCAAAAGACCCACAGGGAGAATTGATGCTGTAGTAGCTCATGATTACTCGCATTTTGCTTGCAGTAGATGGCAAATTGTTCGGCACGGTAAATGTTTTATTCAAAACTGATGAGCTACTCGTACTGCGGCTTAGTATGTTTTCGCCAGCATCGGTAAAATCGCCATCACCATTATAATCTATATATATTTTCCAATACAGGTTATATGAGTAATACCAAAATGCACTACTATAGTTCACGGTATAGGTATTGCCTGCTGTGAGGGCTGTGGACTGGTTGGCATCTACATAACCGCCGCTTTCCTGCCCAGATGAGCGTGACATGCTATTAAGCGAAACATAATCTATCCAAAAATAGTAGGTGCTGTTGCCATTTGCGGCGCAGTAAGAAGGTGGGGTAGGTGTACCAGCATTAGTTGTAACTGTACCTGTGTTTGAGTATGCGCCGGGGCCTGCACTGCAGGTGGCATTTACTCTATATTCGTAGGTTGTGCTGGCGGCTAATCCACTAGCAGTAAAGCTTGTGCCAGACTGGCTAACGGCTATCCACGTTGAAGCGCCTTGCGCTCTGTACTCGGCCGAGTAGCTGCTCGCTCCAGAAATACTTGGCCACGAAAGGCTAAAAGAATTAG
>JBBSPP010000274.1:0-4615 GCA_038258625.1 Chitinophagales bacterium | reverse complement strand
GTTTTGGGCACGGCGGTATTGATTTTCTCCTTTTCGGGTAGAATCAAAAACGGTATACCAAATATCGTATCCACCTTTACCCTGCAAAGACCTATTAGATGAAAAGAAAATAACTTCTTTTTTACCTACATAAGCGCAAAAAGGATTGGTACTTGATACATCAGGATTGGCATCTTCACTGCCAAAATTTACTTGTTTTAGCGGACCTGGCTTCCCCCAAATTCCTCTTTTTTTATCAAACGTAGCTACCCAAATTTCGCATTTGGTTTGCATACTATCACGTTCAATACAACGTGTATAATAAAAACGATCTCCACCAGGACTCCAACAACCATTCCCAATATGATGAGATTTTGTTTGAAAACGACCATTATCATCTTTGAACGGCAAAGAAACCTCAAAGCTATCCTTAACACGGGTACGATCAAACTCTTTGGGTGCCCAACGAAATTTTGAATAATAATCCTCACGCTTATCTTTTCCTTTGAATAATACTTTGTTTGCATTCATGGTGGCATATAATAGCGCAGTATCGCCCAAAGGAAAAGGAGCATACTCTGTATATGCACTATTCACATTTGGTCCCGCATTTTTAATATACGCTCTTTCCGGATTCAGAATTGATTTCATGGCCATTTCACAGCCTGCAATCTGAATGTCCACAATTTTAAAAACCTGCCGTTTATCACTTGCACGATAAACCTTTCTAAATTCTTCGAATCGCTCAATAGCTTCTTCATATTCACCATTCATCTTACGCATTTTGCCTTCTTTGAACGGTGCATCAATATAGATAGCAGCTGCTAACTCATACGCCTGACGATAATGATTAGCCGCAGGGCCATAATCTCGGTTATAACGAAGTGCCTCGGCTAACTTATAGTGCACATAAGGATTACGAGGCTGCTCCTTAAGCAACTGCTCATAATAATCCTCTGCTGTATAATAGCTCCACTGTTCAAAGAGCTTATCAGCATACTTCAACTTCTTTTTAAATGGAAGTTTAGAAGCAGGATCTTCTGTTTTTTGAATTAATCGTTGGGCATTTAGTGTAGTTCCTCCGAAAAAAAGGAATGCCGATAGGGTAAAAAGCAATAGATTTTTGTTCATTTCTTTGAAATGTTAATGCTGTAAATATAGTTATTGAAAAGATAAAACTGAAACGCTTCCGTCTAAATTTTTATTAGAAACGCGCGCAAGGATAAGATTGGTTTCTGAATCGTTGTAATTCGTTGGCCATAATGTATTGAAAAGCTATCTCGAAACCTCCATAATTTGATATAGTTCCCAAGCCTTCATCACTACCCAAATAATCGTAGCCTACGCCTATTCGAAAACTGCTCCATTCCAAACCTGCAGTTGCGAGTATGGAACCATTATCATTTAGGCGAGTATAGCCACCGATAAAAAATGCAGGTGCCAAAGCTGAAAGAGCGTTCGGGTCAATTACATAACGTATTTCCATACCAGCTACAAATTCCGAAGCAGAAGATTGTGCTTGATACATAAATGCTGGCTTCAGTTGTAATTGTTGGCTTACATTCCAAGCTACACCACCTTGCACACCATACCGAATACCAATACCAATTTCGCTATTAGCTTTGTTCAAAAAAGAAAAACGAGGCTGATTCAAATTATGAGCCGAGGCACCAATAAAATAATTTAATTTATCATCAATTAATGTATGTGACCATTTTAGGCCTGCATTGGCTGTAAAATAATTTTGTTTAGGGTCTAACCTTTCGCTAGTTGTGCCGGGCTGAAAACCACCATCCATAAATTCATCACCCCAATAAAGGTTAGCCAAATCAATACTCATAGCATGAAAACCGCCTTGCAATCCTAAAGCAAGAAACGTACGAGACTCATCATCCAAGGTAAGGTGATATGCTAACGAACCCAAAAAGGCTGTTTGGTTTAGATTACCGTCACCCGCTTGATCATTAAAAAATTGAAAACCAGCGGCCAAATAGTTATCTTCACCTAAAGCTTTGAATAAAGGAGCATCAAACGACCCGCCAAAAGTTATAAATGGAACAGTTACACTATTCCATTGGTTGCGGTAAATTGCATTTGTACGCCACACCCCATCATGACCTCCCGTATTGGCAGGGTTCAATGTAAGGGGCGACATATTAAATTGCGTAAAGTGAATGTCTTGTGCGGTAGCCGTGTATCCCATACAAATTGCTACAAATAATAAAACTGATTTCGCTGTTAATTTCATGTTTCTAAATCTTGGCATAAATATATAAATTATCTAATTAAATAAATGTGTTTCTAACTATTTTATTCTTTCTTTTCTTAGATAGAAATCAAATGTAAGGTTTAATAGTTAGTTATTCTCGCTTCAGTTTCTAAAGATTTGATACTTAATTATTCACAATGTGGTGGATATTTTAGTTCTGCCCCCATTGTGCACTTACACTGTTTTCTAAAGGCTTCTTAGTAGGTTTGCTACAATATATCATGGCTAAAAAAACTACCAAAAAAACAACTCGTGCAAAAACTGTCCAAAAACCTTCTGCCATCAAAGACGGGCGCGCGCGCAAAATCGTTGGGGTCTTCTTGCTACTTTTTTTGTGTTTTTTAGCCACAGCGCTTATTTCATATTTTAATACTTGGCAGCAAGATCAAGATAAAATAGTGAGTGCCGAAAGTTTTTGGAGTTTTATAGCCAACCAAAGTTTGCATATTGAAAATGCCGCAGGCCGCTTAGGCGCTATCACAGCTCACAATTTGGTTTACAAAGGTTTTGGATTAGCCTCTTATTTATTTATTATTTTGTTGGCGGTTTATGTCATCAATCTTTTTGCTACAAAAAAAGTACTCCATTATTTAAAAGCCACCTTCTATATATTAATGAGTATCGTTTTGCTCAGCCCATTGCTCGCTTTTGTTTTTAATAGTGATGCTATTAATACAATTTATTCATTTAGATACGGCGGTGCTTTTGGCAATAAAATAGTAGCCATACTAAACGGCGCCATTGGCGCGGGTGGCACGTTGGCCATATTTATAGGCTTGGCTTTGTGCTTAATTATCTTTTGGTTCAACCCAATTATTAAATTACCTATCTGGCACAAGCTTTTTGCCAAAAAAGAAAATGCCAGCGAAAACGAATTGCAACCTGCCCTAAGCATCGACAATTCATTTACTATTGAGCAAGAAAAAATAATAGAGCAGGAAACCGAAACGCCGCTAGAAATAAATGAACCGATTGAAACAATAATACATGAGCCGCTCGTTCAAGATCCATTTGCCGCGCTTTCTGAAAACGAAAATGAACTAGAGTTAGAAACCACTATTCCTGATTTTGAAAACGAAACCCACGAAGAAGAGGAACTAGAACTTGAAGTACAAGCCGCGCCGGCAGAAGAAGAAAAAAAGCATGACGATGTAAAAATTAGCACGGATGAACTTTATGACCCATCGCTTGATTTGCGCGATTATAAATTTCCAACAATTGAGCTTTTAGAAAATAGAACAAACACAGGTGTAAACATTGATAAGGACGAACTTGAGAATAACAAAAACCAAATCATACAAACCCTCAAAAGTTTTAAAATAGAAATCCAAAAAATATCTGCAACCGTTGGGCCAACTGTAACGTTGTATGAAATTGTACCTGCCGAAGGTGTGCGCATTTCGAAAATCAGAAATTTGGAAGATGATATTGCGCTGAATCTTTCGGCTTTGGGCATTCGTATTATTGCGCCCATTCCGGGCAAGGGCACTATTGGTATTGAGGTGCCAAATAAAAATAAGCAGATTGTAAACATGCGCACATTGCTAGCTTCTGATAAATTTAAAAATACAGATGCTGCCCTGCCCATTGCAATCGGGAAAACAATTGCCAACGAAAACTATATTGTGGACCTGGCCAAAATGCCGCACCTACTGATGGCGGGTGCTACAGGGCAAGGAAAATCGGTGGGGATAAATGCCCTACTCGTTTCATTATTATATAAGAAACATCCTTCGCAATTAAAGTTTGTTTTGGTTGATCCAAAAAAAGTAGAACTTTCGGTTTATCGTTTAATCGAAAAACATTTTTTGGCAAAACTCCCCGACGAAGCAGAAGCGATTATTACCGATACCAAAAAGGTAATTAATACCGTAAACGCGCTTTGTATAGAAATGGATGAGCGCTACGATTTATTAAAAAATGCTGGCGCCCGAAACCTTGCTGAGTACAACGCAAAATTTATAAAAAGAAAACTAAACCCCGAAAAAGGGCACAAATATTTGCCGTATATCGTGCTTGTAATTGATGAGTTTGCTGACCTTATAATGACCGCCGGCAAAGAAATTGAAATGCCCATTGCCCGACTTGCACAATTGGCGCGGGCGATAGGCATTCATTTAATAGTAGCCACACAGCGGCCATCGGTAAACGTAATTACCGGAACCATAAAAGCCAACTTCCCTGCGCGTATAGCGTTCAAAGTTTCATCAAAAATTGACTCGCGCACTATTTTGGATACAGGCGGTGCCGACCAACTTATTGGCCGTGGCGATATGCTTTATACTCAGGGCAACGAGCTTACGCGCTTGCAATGTGCATTTGTTGATACACCCGAAGTTGCTGACATAACAGAATTCATAGGTTCAC
>JBBSPP010000273.1:0-4616 GCA_038258625.1 Chitinophagales bacterium | reverse complement strand
GTTTTCTTCATTATAATTTTCCAAAATATTTTTTGAATTATTATTTACAGGATATAGCGGCGCTGGGTAAGCGTCAATGCCCAACTCGGTTAGTGATTTTAATTTTTCTCGTCGTATAATTTCTTGCTCTGATAAATGCATAAGGGCGCAAATATAATAGCCCATTTGGGCAAATGTTCAAATTTCAAATGTCAAATGTCAAAAGCGGCTCGTTTCTTGCCAATGTATATTGCAGTTTAAACTGCCTAAACCATTTAGCTAAACCCCCTAAACTTTTCTCTAAACCATTTCCCTAAACCCCCTAAACCATTTCTAAGCTTTCTATATTATCTTCACGCAAAAGAATTTTTTTATGAAACAAATCACTCTTAGCCTTTCCGCACTATTATTTTTCAGTACCGCTTCTTTTGCGCAGATAAAACAAAGCGCGCTAAAAACAACGCCACTTTTCACTACCGTAAATGTATCGGAAGCTAACGCATCAAATGCGTGGAATATTACCCTACGCACGGTGGTGAGCAAGCCACATTCTTTTGGAAAACTTGATGAGGTGAAACGCCAAAATATGCTGGAAAAATTTGCACAAAAAAATAGAAATAATCAAACTCAAAATAAAACCCGTGGCGCGAAACCAACCATTGGCAAAAGCTTTCGTGGCAATGATTTGAAAGGATTTACGCCGTCGGATAATGGCATTGCCATTGGTAATAATGGTATGATAGTAAGCGTGATTAATCAAAACTTTGAGGTGTATGATACGAACGGAAATAAATTGGTAACGCAGGCTGGATGGAACAATTTTTTGGGTGCAGATTCTACCTCGCTCATCCGTGGAAAATTTGACCCGCGCGTGCTGTATGACCCACATCATGATCGTTTTATTTTGTGCATTTTGCATGCGCCTGTTGATACTTTTTTTACGAGTAACATTGTTGCTTTTTCTCAAAGTAACGACCCCACGCAAGGATGGAATATTTATAATTTAGATGGCAATCCATTGAAAAATAATTCGTGGACGGATTATCCTTCTATGGGTATAACGGAGTACGAACTTTTTATAAATGCCAACCTTTTTGAACCAGCACCTAACTATAATTATAATGGCACCTATATTCAACAAATTGATTTGGATAGTGCTTATGCGGGCGGCACATTGCAATTTAAAACGTGGAGTGGATTTAATGATTCTATTTTTATTACGCTCAATCCTGCTCCCAACGGACTAATGACGGCCACTGGCGGACGAAATATGAATTTTATAATGCTCAACCCAGGGCAAGATACCCTAGTGCATTTCTTGCAAATTACTGATACGATGAACGCAATTGGAGTAGCTGTAATTAATACGCAAGCCACCATTCCATATTACAGCGCCTGTGCTGACGAGCTTATTCAAGATCCCATCACGAATAACATTGACACCTTGTCAACAGGTTCGGCATGGATTCATAATGCTTATACGCTCAATAATTTTATACATTTTACTTTCTCGGCCAATATGAGTGGAGACTGCGGCATTCATTATGGGCGGTATAATTTGGGTACCCAGCAAGCGCAGTACGTAAGTTATAGCGAGCCAACTAAGAGCTTGGCGTATCCTGCAATTGCACCGCTAGGATATAGTAATAGTGATAAAAATGCCGCGATTGTTTTTTTACGTGCCAATATTACAACGCTGCCCGAAGTGGCCATTATAACTGTTGACGATAATATGAATTGGAGCCAACCTACGGTTGTAAAAGCTGGTGAAACAATTGTTGATATTTTACCGCTACCTAATCATGAACGGTGGGGTGATTATACAGGTATCGCCCGCAAATACAATGCCGCAAAGCCCGAGGTTTGGTTGTTTGGCTGCTTTTCGGCCAATACGCCGCCCCGAAATAAAAGTTGGGGAAATTGGATTGCACAAATTGGCACCAACGATTACCCTGTTGCCGTTGATAATATTACAAAAAGTAATACGGTAACAGTGTACCCAAACCCTACACGCGATACCTATGCATTGGTGTTTAATTTAGAAAAAAATAGTATGGTACAGGTCCTACTAATTGACATTAATGGTCGAAAAATAAAATCACTTTTTGAAGGCCAATTACCCGCTAGCCGCAACGAACTTTCATTTGACAGAAACGCGCTGAGTAACGGTCAGTACTTTTTACAAGTATATGTTGATGGCGACGTACAGACGAAAAAATTGATTGTGGTGGAATAGTTTTTTTAGTGAAAATCTAATAGTGAAAAGTGAAAAATTTTCTTGTGCTACTCTGTTGCTTTTCTGTTTTTGTTTCCTGTGATCAATCGCTATCAAAAAAGGAAATTGCCATTCAGCCATTCGGCGAAATTGAGGAAACTGCGCTGCAGGAAATTCAGTATGCAGTAAAAACTGTTTATGATAAAAACGCTGTGATACTTCCTCCTACGAAACTTCCCGAAAGTGCTTATATAAATAGTAAAAGCCCGCGCTATAGAGCAGATTCTCTTATTCGATTTCTGAAAAAAAGTAAGCCCGATACCATTGATATTATTTTGGGTTTTACGGCCATGGATATTTCTACAACTAAAAAAAATAATAATGGCACCATTAAAAAACCCGAAAGCCGTTATCAAGATTGGGGTGTTTTTGGCTTAGGATATTGCCCAGGTGCAAGTTGCATCGTATCCGATTTTCGTATAGGCAATACCTCCGAAAAAAATAAAACTGAACGAATAAAGAAAATCTGTATTCACGAAATTGGTCATAACCTTGGCTTGCCACACTGCCCCAATAAAAAATGCGTAATGACTGATGCCTGCGAATCTATCAAAACGGTTGATAATGTAAAGTTGACGTTATGCGAAAAATGTAAGTCAAAAATCTAATCACAAATGCATCCAGAAAATATTTTCAATAGCGGTTACGATTTTTTAAAATTAGCCGAAGAATTTCCAGCATTAAAAGCTCTCCTATTTAAAAATGAATTTGGTAAATGGACGATAGATTTTGGCATTAAAAAAAATGTTCAATTGTTTAATCAAGCATTAATCAAACAACACATTGGCATCGAAAAATGGAATATTCCCGAAGGAAACCTATACCCTACAATTCCTGGGCGGGCAGATTACTTGTACTATTTAAAAGATATTCTTGGTAAAGACGATAAACGCATTTTGGATATAGGCACGGGCGCTAGCGCCGTTTATCCAGTTGTGGGCAATCGGCTTTTTGGTTGGAAATTTGTAGGTTCAGAAATTTCTACAAAATCACTTGCCAATGCACAACAAATTTTAGCCGACAATAATATTCCGACTGCCGAAATAGAAATTCGTCAGCAAAAAGTAAAGAATAACTTTTTTAAAAATATCATAGCGCCTGATGAAAAATTTGATGCTATCATCTGCAACCCTCCCTTTTTTGAAAGCGAAGAACAAGCACGCTCATGGAATTGGAAAAAGTGGAACAGAGGAAAAGACGGCGAAAAAACAAAAAGCGCCGCGACCGTTGGCACACTCTCCGAAATGGTTTGCAAAGGCGGCGAAAAGAGATTTATTACCAACATGATAAAAGAAAGTGTTGATTTTAAAAATCAAATTCGACTTTTCACTTGTTTGGTTTCTAAAAATTCGACCATCCCGTTTATTGAAAAAGCTTGTGCTGAGAATGGTGTTGCTTCCTTGGAGTTTATTGAAATGAAGACTGGGCGGAAGGTTTCGCGGATTGCGGTTTGGTGTTTTTTATAACCATGTAAGGGATTATAAAAAACCATAGGTTGACCGTACCGAGTTAAAAAAAGGCCGATCAATTTTGCGTACCAACGTCATTTCAATAATTATATCTAGGAAATGCAATTGGTAAAATCCACTCATTAGAAACATTTTTTCCATTCCTGATTGTTGGTTTCCATCGAGGCATCATATTTACGACACGCAACGCTTCTTTGTCATAAAGAGGGTGCAAAGATCTTAAAATTTTGGCTTTCGAAACATTCCCTAAACTATCTATGACGAAACCTATGTAAACAATCCCTTCAACATCCCCTTGAATTGCTGGATATATAAATTTCTTATCAATAAATTCCATTAAAGAATCTTCTCCTCCTGGAAATTCGGCTTGAATTTCCATCGGGTAAATACAGACAACTTTTTCCTTACTGTTCAATGGCTTATGTTTTTCCTGTGCATCGGCACAACCGAAAAACACTAAAGTCAATAAAAAAAATATCGAAAAAATATATGTTCGCATTTCCGCTAATTTACAAATAAAATTCTTAGAAAATTCCAGCGCCCATAAAAAAAACCTCCAATGTCTATTGCCCGCTTGGCTATAGACATTGGAGGTTTACTAAATTAAAACATCTTACGCCTCAACTTCTTCTTCCATATAACTTTCAATTGGCTCGCAGCTGCAAACCAAATTACGATCGCCATAGGTATCATTTACACGGCTCACACTTGGCCAAAATTTTGCTAATTTTACAAACTCTAATGGGAAGGCCGCTTTTTGTCGGCTGTATTTTTGCTCCCAATTATCGGCTGTGATAACGGCTTGGGTATGTGGTGCATTTTTTAATACACTTTCTTCTGGCGCAAATTTTCCATCAACTACTTCTTGTATTTCTTCGCGGATAGAAAGCATC
>JBBSPP010000272.1:0-4624 GCA_038258625.1 Chitinophagales bacterium | reverse complement strand
TAATACCCCAGAATTACCAATTGGTAGATTATCAATTTTAAATGGCAGACAAGTATCACCTTACCTCGAAAAAGTAAAAATACACGAAGCAAGATTTTTGGGTAATCAACAATACGTAGATTCTATTTTTTGGATGAAACAAGTATTGCACATTGCCGGTGCTGAAGATCTAAGCCAGCAAGCACCAATATTGCAAGCACTCAATCGACAAGGCGTTATGCTGAAAGATATTGACTTTGGTGGCTACGTTTCTACATTTGCCAAATCACAAACGCAAGCAATACAAATTGAAGATACCGAAGAAATAAAAGCTACGCTAAATAAGGGGACGGGCTTTTTACAATTTTTTGGGCATGGTAGTTTAGGTAGTTTAGATTTTGGAGGGTTGGATAATCCCACTGATTTTAAACCCAACGGTAAGTATTCCATTTTTATGGCAAACGGCTGTGGGGTGGGAGCTGTGTTTGGTTTAAATGGCGCGCGCTCGCTGAGTGAGCAATGGATAGAGGTACCAGATCATGGTAGTGTTGGTTTCCTTGCAAACTCCAATATTGGTTATTTGTATTATTTGGCTAATTATACAGATTCGTTGTATCGTCAATTCAGTGATTATAATTATGGAAAAACTATAGGCGAACAAATAATAGCCAATGTTGCAAATAATTTTTCGTATCCAAATAATTTTAGCAATCATGTAGTTCGTTTGCATGCCGAGCAAATTTTATTGCAAGGCGATCCAGCGGTTAGCATGTTCGGGCTTGAAAAACCAGATTATGCTGTGGAAGATAAATATTTTAGAATTAAACAAACAAGCATTACCACCAAGGCAGATTCTTTTGATGTAGAGTTGGTAATATATAATTTGGGAAAATATGTGAAAGACTCTATGGATGTATTTGTAAGCCGCACCATGCCCAACAATATTACCGATGTATTGATAGATAAACGCTATGCTGGTTTGGCAAGTAGCGATACGCTTTCCTTTAGGGTAGCCGTGGGCGGCCAAGAAGCATTGGGGCTTAATACATTTCGGATAAAGATTGATAA
Source organism: Chitinophagales bacterium (assembly GCA_038258625.1). Lineage (GTDB taxonomy): Bacteria > Bacteroidota > Bacteroidia > Chitinophagales > Chitinophagaceae > JAGNRR01. The sequence continues at coordinate 3,577 of JBBSPP010000272.1, read as the reverse complement.
TCTTGATGAGACCGATGAAATGACAGAATCCAATAATGAAATTTCCCGAAGTTTTTTAATTTATAATGATGATTTGGAACCTGTTTATCCCTACGAATTTAGCATAGTAAATAGCCAAGATGTTACACTAAAAGCCTCCACGCTCAATCCGTTTATAGAATCTCGACAATATGTTTTTCAGATAGATACTACCGAAGAGTTTAGCAGTCCATCGTTGCAAACGAAACGAATTGTTTCGGGCGGTGGGGTCATAAAATGGAGACCCGCCATAAGCTATACCGATGGCAGAGTATATTACTGGCGCACGGCTATGGATACTATTTATGATAATCCTACCCATCGTTGGTCAGCTAGTTCGTTTATTTACCTATCCAATTCAAGCACGGGTTGGAATCAATCGCATTATTTTCAATATAAAAAAGATAATTATCAAAGTTTAATTTTGGATTCGGTACAACGGAATTTTAATTTTACGAGTCTGACGAGAAAGTTGCAGGTGCAAAATGTTGTTCATGGTTTACCAGCTCCAAATAGCTATAATTTTTCTGATTATAAAGTATCAGTTAACGGTGTACAAATGTATGGCTTCGGTTGCGATGCATTTCCGAACTATGAAAGTTTGCAATTTGTGGTTATTGATTCGGCAACTGGCTTACCATGGATTAATACAATAGACCCTAACAACACTAGTTATGGTCGTTTTTGGTCGCACAAGCCATGTAGAGTTCAAACTTTTCCTGGATCCGGGGTTTATGTAGATCCGTTTTTTGAAATTTATACTGCCAACCCAATTGCACGCCAACTGATAAAGGATTTTATTGATTCAATTCCTACTGGAGCGTACATAATGATGCAACCTAGACTTTGTGCTGGCCCTGATTGTGGTGGTGTCAACACAACTTTTATAGATACCTGGAAATCTGATACTATTTCTCAAGGGAGTGGAAATTCTTTATACCATAAAATAAAAAATATGGGCTTTACTATGATTGATTCTTTTTACAAAAATCGCCCGATGGCATTTTTTATGCAAAAAGGAAACCTGGCTAGTGTTGAGCAGTACGTTGCCCCGAATGTAACTGATAAGCTCAACGCAGAATTTACGTTCACTTCATTTTTATACGAAGGCAAAATGCTCAGTAATAAAATTGGACCCGCTTTAAAATGGAGTGATTTTAAGCGAAGCGGCACCACAATTGATGCTGGCCCTGGCGATACTGTGGCAGTTGAAATATATGGGATTGACAAAAATAATGGCGAGGCGCTATTGGCAAAAGTGTATGGTGATACTAGTTTGAGTTTTATTGATGCCAATATGTATCCGAACATACGGTTGGTGATGAATCAGCAAGATAATACGTACAGCACACCAGAGCAGGTGCAATATTGGCGCGTGCATTACTCGCCAGTGCCAGAAGCAGCGCTGAATCCAAATGCCCATTTAGCATTTATAGATTCTATGGGGCAGGGGCAAGTAAGCAATGTGTCGGTAGCTATCGAAAATTTGACCGATATTTCCATGGATAGTATGCTGGTGAAATATAGTTTGCTCGATGCAAATAGCGATGAAACAGAATTAGCTTTAAAAAAATACAGACCGTTGCTAGGCAATGATACCTTACATGCTACCATACCATTTGATAGTAAAGCATTGTCGGGCAATTATTTTTTCAAAATAGAGGCAAACCCAAATAATGATCAGCCAGAACAATATCATCCAAATAATATTGGTTTCAAAGCGCTGAATGTAAACGCTGATAATCAAAACCCATTGCTCGATGTAACCTTTGATGGTATTCATATTTTGAATAAAGATATTGTAAGCGCTAAGCCTAATATTTTAATTACGCTGAAGGATGAAAATCAATTTTTGGCACTAGATGATACCACATCTATGGAACTAAACCTGCGATACCCCGATAATTCAAACGTAGAAGTACCCATAAGTTACGGAGACCCTGCACTCACGTTTATCCCTGCCGACCCGAATGGTGCTGGTGAAAATAAAGCGCGGCTAGAGTATAGGCCAACCTTTACTAAAGATGGTGTGTACGAATTGGTGGTAAAAGGGAAAGATAGAATGGGTAACAAAAGCGGAAATGTAGATTACAGAATTTCGTTTGAAGTGGTTACCAAATCATCCATTACGTCTGTACTTAATTATCCGAATCCGTTCAGCACGCAAACTCAGTTCGTATTCACACTAACTGGTGCGCAGGTGCCCGAACAATTTAAAATACAAGTATATAGTGTAACAGGAAAAGTAGTGAGAGAAATATCAAAAGCCGAAATTGGCCCGCTACATATAGGGCGTAATATTACCGATTTTCGTTGGAAAGGCGACGACCAATTTGGCGACATGTTAGGTAATGGCGTTTATTTATACCGCGTTGTTACTCGGTTAAATGGTTTAGAAATGGATAAAGCCGAAAGTGATGCTGCCGGAAAATGGACGGAGAAAGGTTTTGGCAAACTGTATATAATGAGATAACGTTTTCCTTACCGAAAAATTATTTGAAACCTCGAAGAAATTAATCCTCGAGGTTCTTTCTTAGTTTGAAAGTTGCCCAGTCTAAATCAGCTGGTGTAGTAATTTTTATATTTTCTACTTCACCTTCTACCAAAAAAATTTGCTCGCCCGCTTGTTCATAAACAGAGGCGTCGTCGGTATAACTTGTGCGGTAATCTTGCCCGTAAGCGGCTACTAATTTTTTATAATCAAAAACTTGTGGTGTTTGAATGCTCCTAAAAAATTCACGTGCTTGAGCAATACTTTTTTCCCCAACAATTTTTCGGATAGAATCGTTGATAGCTATTGATGGTATTGCGCTACCATTTTTCTGCCAAGTAGTTAAGCATTTTTGTAAAAACTCAGTACTAAAAAAAGGACGAACCGCATCATGAATAAAAACCGCTTGACAGTTTTTAGCTACTTTGGCCAACGCATTTTTTACAGAATGAAAACGTTGCTCACCACCTTGGCACAAAATAATGTTTTGATGAGGAAATGATTTTTGGAGTTCTACACCTTCATCTAAATAGTATTTTGAAAGTACAATTATGATTTCTTCAAAAATTGCTGACGTTACAAAACCATTTACCGTGTGCCATAGTATTGTGTGCTCTCCAATTTTTAAAAACTGCTTGGGAATTGCACTGCCCATTCGCTTACCCTCGCCAGCCGCTACAATTATTGCACTCGTCATACCGATTAACTGTTTTGATTTTCGCGTAAAAGTTTAAAGTATTTTTTCCGCTTGTACGTTAGATTATGTTTTTTAATTAGTCCCTCACATATTTTCACCACCTCGTTCATATCCTCCGTGTAATGAATGTAATCAATATCTTCGGGCGAGATTGTTCCTGCAATTTTCAAATCTTCTATGTACGCCATCAATTTTTCATGAAAATCTTTACAAAAAACAATGATTGGAAATTGTTCCAACTTACCGGTTTGTACGAGAGTCAGCGATTCAAAAAGTTCATCCATCGTTCCAAAACCGCCTGGCATTACAACAAAAGCGTAGGAGTATTTAATCAATAACGTTTTGCGTACAAAAAAATATTTTATTGAAAT
>JBBSPP010000271.1:0-4674 GCA_038258625.1 Chitinophagales bacterium | reverse complement strand
GATTAAAATTTAAGCCTACGGCTTCCTCAATAAATTTGCTGTGCTCGCTTTTTTTATTGGCATCTGGTTGGCTTATAAATTGTTTTTTTTCGTCATCCCAAACTTCAACATCAACCTCTGGGCTTTTCCAACTTCCTTTATTTTTGCCCTGTGTTACAGTGCCAGCATGCCATGAGCTTCTATATTTTTTACCCTGATTTTCAAATTCAACTTTTGCATAGCTATCCGTGCAACCTATTGTAGCAATTTGCCCTTTGTTCAATTCGGTGTCTGAGGTGCTATCAACCCTCGGCGTTTTACCGTAAAATGCTAAACAAATTGCATCCAGAATAGTACTCTTCCCAGCGCCAATTTCGCCAGTGATTGCAAATATGGGATTTTGTGTAAACGCTTTATTTGTAAAATCGATATCAAATTTTCCTTTCAAGGAATTCAAGTTTTTTATATAGACTTTGGTAATATTCATGCTGGTAAAAATTAGTTGTTTAAAATTTCTTGAAAAGCATTTTTTATGGCTTGCTCATAGCCCGCAAATTTCTCTTCTTGATTCAGCAAAATATTTGATAAAAGTTCCTCGGGTGTTTTAAAACTTACGCTCACATCGGGCTTTAAAAGTTCCTCATTTTTTATACTTGAAACGGGACGATGCACATCAATTTTTTCAATTACAATTTGCTCACCCTTTGCTATAAAATCATCATTTATCCGCAGCTGCATTTCCATGAGGGCGCGGTACATTACTTCGCTACTTTCGGCGGTTTCTAATATTAGTGCTACTTGAATTGCTCCTTGTGCGCCCGATAGTGCTATTGTTTTTTGTTCCAACATTTTTAGATCGGTTTCTATAAACGATACAAATTGTCGATAGACTTTTAAAGTTTCAAAACTGACGGTCAGCTTACCATTTGCTACCTCAATAATGTTCACTCTTTTTACATCGTTTTTTTCGCTAAAACTCATTGGGTAGGGCGAGCCGCTGTAAAAAACATTATTGGTTTTGCTAACCGTAACTGGCTTGTGAATATGCCCCAACGCAAAATAATCGAACACGGGTAGTTGTCCACTGGCGGTGCCATCAATATTACCAATGGTAATGTCTCGCTCCGAGTCAATTTTGTAATCGTGCAGACAAGTAAAATGCCCCATGGCAATTTTGGGGTGTTGATTTGAAGGTGCGTTTTCAGCCACATTTTTATAGTATTCAATCAATCCTTTTGCATTGCGTTCTCTGTAATCATTAAAATCTGCATCGTCATCAAGCGCAGGGAAATCAGCATTGCGCAGAAAAGGAATGGCGGCCAGGTTAATTATTTCGGCCCCGCTTTCTAGCTTCAGCCAAGCATCAGTTGCACTAGGTGCTTGCCCCACAATGCGCACATTGAGCGAACCTAAAATGGAACTTGGCGCTTCGAGAAAAGAAATAGAATCATGGTTACCCGCCGTGATAATTACGTGCTGCAAACTTTTTGTTTTATCCAATTTCGCTAACAGCTCATAATATTTTTTTTGCGCACCCACGGGCGGCGAATACAGATCAAACACATCGCCGGACACTAGTAAGATATTTATGTTTTGGCTTTCAATAATTTGCAAAAGTTGGTTGGCAAAAAAATCAAAGTCGGGCAAAAAATCTGTGTTATTATATTTTTTACCAATGTGCCAATCTGCGGTGTGGAGTATTTTCATTCAGAAACAATTTGCTCAAAGGTATAATTGCAGTGCGTAACCAGTTTGCTTTTTCCTGTGTTGTGCTTTGGCCAGAGCATAATTCTATAAGGCAATCTGAGTAATCGGAAAGTGGCAGGGACAGATTAATTTCGAACGAAGTACCTAAATAAATTGTCGAATCAATTGTCAATTCATTACTCTACCCACTCCAGCAAAATCTACACCAATATTATTTGCATAAAAAACAATAATGCCAAGATAAAACCTACGCCTATTGGAGTGAAACATGAATAATTTGTATTCTAAAAGTATTTTATAAACCATAGGATATAACTTTGCCCTTCTCTTGCAACGCTTCTGCTCTATATTTTTGATTGTACTTGTCATTTCTTGTGGCCTGCAGAATTTGATGATTCAAGGATTTTTTAATCTCAATCAGGTGCGCATTGCCAAAACACTTTGTGTAGAAAAAGATATTAAAGATTCAAAATGTGGTGGCTGCTGCCAACTGAAAAAATCATTGGCAGAAGAAAACACGGATGACGGAGCAATTCCTGCAGAGCAGAAACAAGCTATAATGGTGGCTCAAATGATGTACGAAAATCTTTCAAAAAAACTACCCAAATTTATGGACGAATGTGACGCGTTATTTCCTAGCGTGAATAGTACGCTTGCCGACGGCATTCTCTTATCCGTTTTTAATCCGCCAGATGTTGCTTAGCCCGACGTCATTCTTCGGAATTAGAATCCTATTAAAAATTTATTCAACAACAATTTTAAGTAAACAAAACAATGAAAAGTAACAAACTGTTGCTCATCGCTTTGCTGCTATTGCTTGGTAATATTGCTAGTGCGTGTAATTCATGTAGTCAGGTATCTGTATTTAGTAGTGCAGGTTTTTTGATACAAAATACACTTAACGATAATATATCTGTTCAAGGACAGTGTGCCAAGTTTCGCGGCCAAAGCAGTGAGGGAACTATAAGCAACGACAATATAATGTCAACCGAGCATATGCTCAAAAAGGGTATAAATAAACGAATGTATGTGTGGGTAGGTGTTCCTATTCATGCCAAACAGCGGATGGTAAATAATGATAAGCTGTATAATAATGGACTAGGTGATATTCGCTTGGGCATGGATTATCAATTTAAAGCCCGAAGTATTTCATCAGCTTTTAAAATAGTGCCTGTAATTAGCGGCGGCATTAAAACTCCGACCGGGCATTACGAACATTATTTAGCTAGCCAAGGAATGCCCCGAAGTTTTAATTTGGGCACAGGTGCTTGGGGCGGATTCATGAATCCAATGGTTCTTATGAATTACAAAAAATGGGGCGGGATGCTTAGCGGATTATTATATGCTCAAACCACCAATAAATATGGCTACCGCTATGGCAGCCAATCAAATTTGAGTGCCACTATCTATTATACATTTTTTGCTAAGAGAAAAGTGCAAATGTTACCCAACTTTGGCATTGCGCTGGATAAAGTGAGCAACGATAAATATAATGGCTATACCGAAACTCAAACAGGGGGCGGTAGCGTGTTGCTTCAGATAGGGACGTCGGTACAATCCAAGAGGCATGGCGTATCATTTGCCTACCAAAAACCGATTGACCAATCTTATGCAAATAACACCACCCAACTTTGTCAGCTATACACCGCGCGCTATACTTTTTTACTAAAAAAAAATCCGGAGGAGAAACTTTAAACAAACAGCAAATATGAAAACAACACAAATTATTTTATTAGGATTTTTATCTACACTCACTATTCTATGTGCTTGCAACAAAGAGTCAGAGGTAGTACATGCACCGTAACACCATAGCCATGAAATGCATTATGCCATTGCTCTTATGAAGCCCGACACCAGTATGAAAATGATGGATAGTACCATGCACATTCAACTAAAATTTACTGAGCAAGATGCAAAAGCGGTGCATCATTTAAATGTGCTTATTTACCAAAAGGCTGATACCACCAATGTAATTTACAACAAACCAACGGATGCTCATGTACACGACCAAACCAGCGAGTTTGTATAATGACCTTGTACTATCGGCCTCAAATGGTATGGTGGGGCACCAAGATTATATACTAGAAACCAAAGTATCAGGGCACGAAGCTGAAGCGCATGAAGTAAAAGTTACTCAACAGTTTCATATATCTAAACCGTAAAGCGACACAAATAGAAAGTAATAACCCACCTGATGTGTCAGCTGGGTATATTTTTTTGCGTGTGTTGCTCTCACCACCAACCCACCTAAAAACACAGCGGTCATAACACCAACATGGGCAAAATAATATTTTTCACTTTTAGTTTTTCACTAAAAAATCTATCCCAACCGCTCCAACATTATCACAAAACTTTGGTTACCATCCTCTAGTACCGTTATAGTGCTGTTGTAGGTTACAATTTAGTCGCTGGTAATTTGTACTTCTAGCTCGCTAAAAAGCTCGGTGTTCTAGATTACCTCGCCGGTTTCTGTAGTGGGGGGCCGACCTCGTCTTGAATAATTTTTTTCTAAAATATTTCGCGGAATAAAATCCACTTTTTCAGCATAGCTCATATTAAGCGTGCCTTCCATTATTTCTAAAGCGGCGGCGTGCACATTTTTTGAATTATAAGGGTATTGAGTGGCAGCATATTTAAATACACTTTGCACCTAGCACCGCGTCTCATCTCGTATTTGTTTAAAATTGTACCCGTTGGTATGGCTTGTAAGTTAAAATGAATAGAGGTTCCGATAGCTAAAAACATACTTACTTATAAAAAACAAGTTTAGACATCCTCACACTACAATTCTTTTTGTGAGGAGCGTATAGATTTTGACTCGTTGCTTTGGCTTTTACCTTTGCTCAGCTTTAATAGATTGTTGATGGGCGATGTTGTGTCACAGCCTGCCAGCAGGCCTGAAGAATATTTTTTTTAACTAGTAGATTGTTGGGGGCGCTTTGACACTAACAATGTCAATTCCCCGTCCCTATTTCTTGTTTATGAAGT
>JBBSPP010000270.1:0-4726 GCA_038258625.1 Chitinophagales bacterium | reverse complement strand
TTCGTTTGTTGCGCCTGCTATTTGGTATTGCATGATGAGGTAAATTTTGGCGTAGTGGCCAATTCTCAGAGTAAAATAATATGGCGCGTAAGCGAGTAAATTTTGAACCCTTAGAATTAAATAATTGAATAGATAACTTCCATTGTCTAGCGCTTAGCGTCTAATTTTACAGTTGCAATGTTCAATCTTCATTCACCTTTCCAACCCGCAGGCGATCAGCCACAAGCTATAAAACAATTAGTGGCTGGGCTACGCGCCCATGAACCGCACCAAACATTATTGGGCGTAACGGGCAGTGGTAAAACATTTACCATTGCCAATGTGATAAAAGAAGTGCAACGCCCCACGCTCATTCTCACCCACAACAAAACTTTGGTGGCACAGCTTTACGGCGAGTTCAAACAATTTTTCCCCGATAATGCGGTGGAGTATTTTGTAAGTTATTACGATTATTATCAGCCCGAGGCGTACCTGCCCGTAAGCAATACATACATAGAAAAAGACTTACAAATAAATGAAGAGCTGGATAAACTGCGCCTACGTGCCGCAGCAAATTTGCTCAGCGGCCGACGAGATATTATTGTAGTGGCGTCGGTATCCTGTATTTATGGTATGGGTAATCCTACAGATTTTAAGAGTGGCATTGTGCGGGTAGCCAAGGGTCAAAATGTAGGACGCAATAAATTTTTGCATCGATTGGTAGAGGCGCAATATGAGCGGAGTACCGAGCAATTTAACCGTGGGCAGTTTCGGGTAAAGGGCGATACGATTGATGTGAATTTGCCGTATGTAGATTATGGTTTGCGCTTTGTTTTTTTTGACGATGAGCTAGAGGATATTCAAAAGTTAGAAATAGAAACGGGCAAAAAAATAGAATCCATGAATGACGCGGCGGTGTATCCTGCCACCATGTATGTAGCGCCAAAAGATAAGTTGAGCCAAATAATATATGACATACAGGATGAGATGATTGCGCAGGAGGCTTACTTCAAAAATCAGCAACGATTTATAGAAGCACAGCGCATAAAGGAGCGCGTAGAGCATGATGTAGAAATGATGCGCGAGCTAGGTTATTGCAGCGGCATTGAAAATTACTCCCGTTTCTTGGATGGGCGTGCGCAAGGCACTCGGCCTTTCTGCTTGTTGGATTATTTGCCCGATGATTACCTAATGGTGATTGACGAAAGCCACGTAACTATCCCGCAGGTGAGCGGAATGTTTGGTGGCGATAAATCACGCAAACTCAATTTGGTAAATTATGGATTCAGGCTACCAAGTGCGTTGGATAATCGACCATTGAATTTTACCGAGTTTGAAGATCTTGTGAACCAATCAATATTTGTAAGTGCTACGCCGGGCAAGTACGAATTAGAAATTTGCGAAGGCGAATATGTGGATCAAGTGGTACGACCAACTGGCCTGCTAGACCCTCCTATTGAGATTCGACCTAGCATTAATCAAATTGATGATTTGCTTGATGAAGTTGACAACAGAGTAAAAAAAGGCGACCGCGTTTTGGTAACTACTTTGACAAAAAAACTAAGCGAAGAGCTAGCCAAATACTTAAGCGATATTGATATAAAATGCAAATACTTGCACAGCGAAATTGATGCATTGGAGCGAGTAGAAATCTTGCGCGAATTACGCCTTGGCGATATTGATGTTTTAATAGGCGTCAATCTGTTGCGCGAAGGATTGGATTTGCCCGAGGTAAGTTTGGTAGCAATTTTGGATGCAGATAAAGAAGGTTTTTTAAGAGATGAACGATCGCTTACGCAGACGGCTGGGCGCGCCGCGCGCAATGTAGATGGGCTGGTAATTTTTTATGCAGATAAAGTTACCGACAGCATGCAGCGCACTATTGATGAAACTGATCGGCGCCGCGAAAAACAGATGGCTTATAATTTGGAGCATGACATTACGCCTACTACCATAAAAAAATCGATCCAAAATGTAATGCAGCAAACAGCGGTACTGGATATAAAATTGGAAAATCCTGACTACGTCAATTATGCCCCACCCGAAAATAATAGTACCATTGCCGCCGAAGATTATGCGGGTTATAACACACCCAAACAGTTGGAAAAAGCGATAGCAGTGGTAAAAAAACAAATGCTGGAAGCATCCAAAAATCTTGACTTCATGGAAGCCGCGCGGCTGCGCGATATGATGTTGTCGCTACAGAAACAGCTTTAAAAATTAGTTGTTTGTTTTAAGGTTATTTGCTCCTCACTTTAGCCCTTTTTTTGTTCGATCAGCTCCTAATATATTGTGGGTGTTCACTTTTAATTTGAGGGAAAAATCTTTTTTGGCATTTTAAACTTTTAGTAGTGAACGCATTCTTTTTTAAATTCATTTTTCGCTCCAAGATAATTGCAACCTTTTAGTAAACAGGGCTTTAGAAAGTTTATGTAATCATCAAAAAAAAATTAAAGTAATACACAAAAAAACAAACTGACATGATTATCTTAGAATCCGAAACCACAAATTAGGTCGGCGAGGCTTATGAAAAACTCACAGTCAAGATTAAAAACGGCGATAAAAAGAACTGCAGCTTTTATGCTCAATATTGATGTTGAAACATCTGCCCGCGTACCAGAATGGTACGAACAGATAGCACTTTCGGCTGAACATCAAGGGCTTACTAGCGTATTGTATGATGAGCTATTGGATAAATTAAAACAACACCTCAATGCCGAATATGGGCATTCTGCCGCTACATTTTTGTTACGGTAATGAATAGTCTTTTACTATAAAAAAATTATTGACAAAAAATAAAGGAGGCTAATTAAAAAGTATTTAGCATTCAATGCAAATCACGTTAAATTATAAATTATAGAAATCTTTTACGCCCGCTTTTAAAACTTGATATTTAAAAAAAAAGCCTCCCAGAATTTTTAGATGGGTAATAATATAGGGCATGGTTCACAATGAAAAAACCCCCTCTCATTCCACTCCTCTTTCACATTCTTCTTACATTAGCATCATGATAAATTCAAAGTTCACAACCATTGTACTTTTTTTTCTAACTACTTTTTTTTTACTAACAGGCTGTGTCAAAGAAGGCTGCACGGATGAAAATGCTACAAATAAAAGTACGACCGCAAAAAAAGATGACGGCACTTGCCGCTACGAAGGCTCCGTAGTACTTTGGATACATGATTCATCAGCCCAAAAAATGATGAGAGATACAATTCAAAATCTCATTATTTATGTAGATGGAGATGTAGTGGGATCTTTATCTGTTGGGCAAAATTTTATGACAGCTCCGGATTGTGGTGCTGCCAACACAATAACCCTAACTAGAGATTTATTCAGTGCCAAAACCAGAGCATTTTCTTACCGAATATTAGATGATCGAAGTATAAAAAGATTTGCAGGCGTGCTAACTTTTAATGGCAACACCTGCGAAAAAAATGAACTTGTATATTTTCAATAACAGGCTTACTTACATTTTTTATTGCACTAAATTATAAACGATCTCTGCGCAACTGCTGCACATAAATCATTCTATTTTTATAGTAATCTGCACTAGCCGTATCGCCTAAATTGCGGTATGTAAGATCCAAAAATTGTAGAGATTTTACATCCAAACTATCCGATTGACTCGCCTTTTTGAACCAATAAATAGCACTGTCGGCACGCTGCTGCATGCCGTACACACAGCCTATATTATTCATAAAATCGGCCTCAGCATCATCAATATTATAGGCCTTTTTAAAATAGGATAATGCCTCAGGATAACGACCCGTGTTGAAATAAACCGTGCCTACATTATTAGTATAAATGCCGCTAGTGCTATCCTCGGCGCGGGCTTTGCTATAATATTTAAAAGCAGAATCTAACTGCCCTTGAATAAAATAGGCCTTGCCAAATTGATTATAACCATCGGCAGGCAAGTACGGATAAATATTCAACGACCTCCTAAAATAATCTATTGACAGCGCCACTTCCTTAGTAATAGAATCTGCAATTTGTTGTTGCGAAAATCCGGCGGTGGTCATAGCATCAGTCAGTACTTCTTTACGGTCTTCGCTGGGTAGGTGATTGCCCATGTAAAAAAGTAAGTGTGTGGAGCGCGGATTGTATTCTATATCGCGCGAAAAAAGTTCGTAATCATTCTGCCAATCTTCATTTCTATCAATTGTTTTAAATGAATATGCTGTGCAAACAATTAATAAAATTCCCCAAAATATAGGCGCCATTTTCAGCTTTTCAAAAATAGTTTGTCCTTCTTTTTTTTGTAAAAAATAAGCGAGTACGCACACTGTAACAATTGCCAAACCAAGACTTGGCGCAAAAAATAATCGCTCCCCAAAACTAGTACCAATTAAAAAGAACACATTCGATGCCAACGAAAACGTGATGAAAAACCAAAGGATGCCAAAACTTATTCTGCTCCTGTTTTTTAATTCTTTAATAGCAAAAACTAAACCACCTACCAATATTAAAAAGCTGATTAAAAAACCCCAATGGCCTGGCGAAACAGGCTCCAACGTAGCATAAGAATAATCGCACGCCAACGGATGCGGATAAAAAAAGGTATAAATATAAAAACCCACAATCATGATAGCCGTGGCAAAACGCATGGGAATATTATCCTTAACTTTTACTATCAAATTATCCATAATGCTGGTCTCGGCACTTTGCGGAAATTGCCCCAACACAAAATGACGGGTCAATACAAAAATCACAGCTACTACCAAAAAAGGCGCGCAGGCTATCA
>JBBSPP010000269.1:0-4729 GCA_038258625.1 Chitinophagales bacterium | reverse complement strand
GTTTCTGCTCGTAAATATCGCCCACAAACCTTTGCCGAGGTGGTGGGTCAGGAGCATATTACCACCACGCTGCAAAATGCAATTCGTACAAATCATATTGCGCATTCTTATCTTTTTACGGGTCCGCGCGGTATTGGTAAAACGAGCTGCGCGCGCATATTAGCAAAGGCGGTAAACTGCCTTAATCCTACTGAAAATTTAGAAGCTTGCGGAACCTGCGCTAGTTGTACATCGTTTAATGAAAATACATCCTTTGCTATTTACGAATTGGATGCTGCTAGTAATAATAGTGTGGACGATGTGCGCGAACTAACCGAGCAAGTGCGCTACGCACCGCAAGGTGGCAAATACAAAGTATATATTATTGATGAGGTACACATGCTAAGCGGTAGCGCATTTAATGCGTTTTTAAAAACATTGGAAGAGCCGCCGCACTACGCCATTTTTATATTAGCCACTACCGAGAAACATAAAATATTACCAACGATACTTTCGCGCTGTCAAATTTTTGATTTTAAAAGAATCAGTTCTGAAAAAATTGTAGAGCACCTTTCAGGCATTTGCGAAACTGAAAATATACAATTCGAAACTGATGCCTTGCAATTGGTAGCCCAAAAAAGTGAAGGCTGCATGCGCGATGCACTTTCGATAATGGACAAGCTCGCCAGCTTTAGCAACCAAAATATTACCTACCAATCGGCCTTGCAAAATCTGAATATTCTCGATTACGATTTTTATTTCAAACTTACGGATGCGGTGGCCATGCAAGACATTTCTCGATCAATGCTATTGTGCGAAGATGTGTTACAGCAGGGGTTTGAACCAAAAACGATTATAGAAGGTTTGGCCGAACATTACCGAAACCTAATGGTATGTGGTGATGAAGCAATGGCCAAATTGTTAGATGTAACACTTAGCATCAAAAAAAAATACTATGCGCAGGCCAATTTGTTGAGCCATGCTTTTATTGTAAACGGATTGAGCATTTGTGCCCACACTGAGGAGCAATTAAGGGTAACGAGCAACAGGCGCTTGCAGTTGGAACTGGGCATTATAAAGCTAAATCATTTGCAAGACGCTGTGCAACTTTTGCAAGAAGGTGATGATATAGTAAAAAAAAAAGTAGTTAGCCATCCAGATGGCTATCGAGAGCGACGCGTTTTACATACGTTCACGCCCAAGCCCGTAGCGAAATTAGAAATTGATGCTGCCGTGGCTCCTAATTATCCCAAGCTAGAGGTCGCAGAAAATATTGTGGCCGAGCAAAATGGAACTAATGAAAAAGACCCAGCACAAACTGAAAAACCAGCGCAAGCAAGCAGTGAAAAAAAGATAAAAACATTAGGAGGATTATCGGGCCTGCGGAATGTAAAAGAAAAGATCCGCGAGCAGTTACAAGAAGAAGGAGCATCAAAAGATCGCGTAGAAATTACGTTTGAAAATTTGAGCGAACCGCTGCAAACAATTTATGATAGATTGAGCGATCAAAAAATGTTTTATAAAAGCTCCATCCAAAAAAGTTATCATGAGTTTGACGAGCAAAAATTAATCATTCATACACCCATGCTTTCACGGTCAATATTTGAAGATAATAAAATGACCATGAAGGCCGAGCTGGCAGCGCATTATAATAATGAAGATTTTGAATTGTATTTGGAACAAATACCCGATGAAGATACCGGCGAAAAAATACAAAGTAAAAGAGAAGTTTTTGACGAGCTAGCTTTGAAAAATAATCGCCTCATTACCCTGCGCGATCAATTTGGTTTTGATGTAATACCCTAGCCCATGTTAATTAGGCAGCACAAAAAAAATTTAGATAAAAACAAAAAAGTATTTAAAAAATTTTTGCAAAAATTTGATGATACATACGTGCCAGACATTGCCAACTTTGCGGAGGTGGCGGAGAAAAAAGCTTGGAAAAAAATTGACTGCCTCGACTGCGGAAACTGCTGTAAAAAAATGACGCCCACTTTTTTGCCCGACGATATTACGAGAATCTCAAAACACCTCGGCATGACGGCAGCAGCGTTTAAAAAGAAATGGATCAAGCGCGAAGAAGCGGAACCCGACGGCACGCCGGGCGATTTTGTAAACAAAACACAACCGTGTCAATTCTTAAATTTAGAAGATAATAAATGTAGCATATACGAAGTGCGCCCTGCTGATTGTGCCGCCTTCCCACATTTTCATCATCAAGATTTTGATGGGTACAACGATACGTATATTCAAAATTTAAAGTTCTGCCCACTGACGTATGAATTTGTAAAAAGTGTGAAGAAGCAGGTGGAGCGGGAGTATGAGTGGTAACTGTTGCTAATCAAAAAGAAGGGATGTAATTATTTTCCCTCATAATATTCCGCCCGAAAAGGATGCCGATTATCCCACCCTTCGCCTAAGCGGTTTTCAAAACGAGCGGTAATGTTTTTTACAATTTCATTTATAAAACGGCTTTTCAATTTGTAAAAAGTAAATAAATAATCCGGCTCGCAACCAACAATGGCTTTGGCCTCTAGTGCCGTGCGCCCGAGTATTAATTTGGGGCATTGGTTAGCAATGGCACATTCTACACAGTGAAACAACATATTAAAATACAAAGAGTACTGCTGATTGTAGGCGTAGTCAAAACCGATATAATTCATATCGTGCACGCCGTCGTGAATAATGGCCGAGGAAAAAGCAATCATTTTTTCCGTGTCATTTTCATTTATAAAGAAACCCGTTACCTGATATTGTTCACCCAATGATTTTTTTAATTCTACAATATAATCTTCGCTTAGCTCGCCCATACTCACCACCTGATTATCGGTTACTTGGAGGTACAATGCGTGCATTTCTTTTTTGTAAAAAATAATTTCATCAAGGTTTAAATTTCGAGTGGTGACACCCTCAAAATCCTTTCGTGTTTTTTTTGCACGGTTTTTATATTTTCGTTTTAGCTCGTTTTGATAATCTTCAAATGTTTTCCATGTTGGGGGAATGGTAAGGTGCATGGCAATGTCGCTATCCATGCGTTGGTATTCTTTTTTGGACACAAAATACTTGGCAATATTCCGAGGTAAATCCTTTATAAACAAACCCTGACTTTTGGTATAGCCCATCATATAATTAATGGATTGCTCTACAATTTTGCTCCGATCTAGGAGCGTAATTGCCCGATGATGAAAATGTAACATGCGCACATCGTGCCGAAACAAATTACCCGCCACAAATAATTTTGGCTTTACTAAATCAATACTTGTTTTTATAAACCATTTTTTCAGTGCATTGCCTTGTAAGTTAAACTGACCACTATGCACCTGCAATTGCTGCGAGTATGCTTGAAAAATAATGGTATTGTTGGTGCAAAAACCTTGGATGTAATAATTTTTAATATCGGGCGTATTGGCAAGCTCGGTTACGCCAATTTTAGAAGAATGTAGCGCATGATCTTCCGGCAACATTTCATTCCACGACGGCGGCAATTCCTTGAGGGAATGATAAACTTTAAAGTGTAGCTGCATGAACGCTATTAGACTATTTGGTGTTTGCTTATTTACTGATCTCCGTCCAAAATGTTCAACAAATCTTTTTCGATGGTATCGTTCAAGCTTTCGGTAATACGGCCCACCTCCCGAAATCTGTCCATGACAATAATCGTGGGTACGCGCTCAATATTATATATTTTATGCTCGGCGTTCAGACCTTCTTTGGCGCGGTTTACGCCATACATTTCGAGCGCATTAAAATCAAAACTGGCATCTTTGAGCGTTTGATAAAGTTGTGGCAAAATAGCTTGTGTATCCTCACACCAAGTACCGCCAAAAACCACTAAATGATATTTGGGCAAAAGCTCTTTTAGTTTTTTGGCTACGTCCATATCGGTATCGTAGCCGCCTACCATCCAGCCATACTCTGTTTCGTTGAGCAAATCTGCAAAGGTTATTTGACCACGTAGTAGCGGGCGATTGGTTTTTTGATCAAGTTCTCTTACAAAAGATTGTGATTGTGCGCTCATGCTGAGTGTGCAAATAGTGATGATGGCAAGTATTATTTTTTTGGTCATAGTATATATTTTTTAAAAAAAAGTTTGTGTGTTTTGAAAAGGTGAACATTGGCATTATACTTTTTTTACTTTGCCTCTAGCTCGGTTTTCAAATCTACCAAAAAGCCTTTGATTTTTTGCAGATTTTCTACTAAATCAAATTGGGCCGCTGTACTTTTTCTTTTATTTTTAATCATATCGCGCGCACCAGCGATGGTCATTTTTTGCTCGCGTAGTAAATAATAAATAATGTTGAGGTGGCGGATATTCTCTTTATTATAATAGCGATCCCCTTTTTTATTTTTCTTTATTTTGCCCAATTGCCGAAATTCTTTTTCCCAAAAACGAAGCAAAGAAGCATTTACATCAAACATTTTGGCCACCTCGGTAATTGTGTAATATACTTTTTGCAAATCCTGTGTATTCACTTTATCTGCGGCCCGTGGTGCTTCTTGTCGCTCGGGTTGTTGTGTAGGAATGTCTTCCGCAACAATTTCGGTTGTTGCTGGGGGGGTGTCGTAGTTTTTTGGTTTATGCGGTTCGGCTAGTGGTTTATCAATTTCTGGTTCTATTTTTTCTGCTAGTTTTTCTTGTGCTGGCTGCACAGGTTTGTGCACTTTTTTTTTGTCCGAAGGTTTCGGGGTTTCGGGTTCTCCAAAAAGTGAAGTTTGTACCATGTGAATACAAATTTAATTCAAAAAAATG
>JBBSPP010000268.1:0-4758 GCA_038258625.1 Chitinophagales bacterium | reverse complement strand
TGTTTGTAGGCTTGTTTTTATTGTTCGGTCTCTCTTTTTTTTGGAGTGAAAATACGGCGTACTATTCCAGCCGAATGCAGCTCATGCTCCCTTTTTTAGCAATGCCTTTTGCGTTTCAATTAATAAAATGGGAACGAAAATATTTTGATTATTTAGCCATACTTTTTATTTGCGTTTGTGCGCTAGGAGCGGGCTGGAGCCTATGGCAGTACCTGCAGGAAAAAGCTGCGATTGATGAAGCGTATCGGTTTTCAAAAAATATGCCGACCCCTTTTCAGGGTGATCATATACGGTTTGGAGTGGCGGTGGTGTTGGCGATAGCGTTTTGTTTTCAACTTATAAAAAGTAATTTTAAATTCAATTATTTATTTATCAGCTTGGCTGTTTTTTTAATAGTCTATACACATCTGCTCGCCAGCAAAACAGCATTGCTTTCATTGTACATAATTATTTTTTACGAAATTTTTATTTTAATTATTCGTCAGAAAAAAAAGGTTTTTGGTTTTGTTATGCTCGCTGTTATTTTTTTAGTACCCTTTATTTTTTATCAAATCAGCTCTTCATTTAGGAACAAAGTCATTTATACTAAATATTCGTTTGATCAATTGTCAAATGACAAAGCCGAAACGAATATTAGCGATGAGGGGCGGATTGTATCATACGGCGCGGCCTTTCGTGTTTTGCAGGATAATTTATTAGTTGGTGTGGGCTTGGGTGACGGCCTCGTCGAAATGGAAGCTGAATTTAATAGGAGCGGAATACCCACTGAAAAAGTACTTTATCCGCACAATGAGTTTTTGTACATAGCGCTCATATTGGGTATTGTTGGTTTGCTTTATTTTTTGTTCATGTGTTTTTATTTATTAAAAAAATACTTTTTAGCAACGGATTGGCTGACAACTTTTTTTCTGCTTTTTATTGTACCACTTTCTGTTGAAGCTTTTTTTAATACGCAATATGGCGTGGCTCTTTTTGTGTTTTTCTTTTTTATGCTTGAGCGGCGTGCTGCAACTCGGCAATCTGCAGAAGGGTAGAAAAATATAAAAAATACCTAGAAATTATTTGAGGAATTGGTTATATGAATAGCTCGTCTTAATAGTAAGCTAATTTAGTGAGTAGCCATGCAAACAGGCTGTCTAATCTACCTTTTCTCAAGCATTTGAATGCCCCACCAGGTAAGTGCTTGAACTTTTAGGAAGTATAGCCCAACACTAATATTACTAATATCAATGCTTTTATTTTGGGCGTGTCGTCCTTTTTGCAAAAGCAGTGTTTTGCCCTTTAGGGTTACTAACTCTATGGTAAATTCTTTTTCTGCTTTCCCTAATCGTACTGCTACATTGTCTGTGGCAGGGTTAGGGAAAACACTTAAATTATTTACTGCATCAGTATCTTGTAAGCTATTTGTGAAGCAGTTGTCCCATTTTAAGGTATCGATGGTAGTAGGGCTAACGGGAACTGTGCAAACACCACTCGTATCCCAAACCAATATTATGTTACCCCTTCGAGAGGCAAAAAAATTATAGACAACTGTAGTATCGTACGTAACAGGCTGTGAGCCGTTGCAGCCCGTAAAAAATATTGCTCCGAAAACAGTGCCACAAGCGTCGTTGGAAGGCGTGGCAGAAATTTTACTTAATACTTGACCATTGTACGAAGTTGCCCGAAAATATATGGAATCAAGGGTTGGTCCAGTTTGATACACTTTGAAACTATCTAGTGTTATTTGAGCAGATGCATCATATGATAAGATTAATAAGAAGGTTGTTATTATATATTTCATGTTACCAGCATTAGATTAAAAAAAATCTGAACTTAATTAGTAATTGTCAAGTTATTATAGTCTCTAGTTCCTAATTATCATGTTTTGAAATACATTAATTGTAATTATCATTTTTTTAATTATTACATCATTTTAAAATCTGTAATACTCAAATTTAGGCCCTTTCGCTCTAATAACCAATTAACCAATGCAAATCAGCCACTCGAAAAAGTAGAATTAATCATTGTTAGCCTAGACCTCGGGGTATAAACCTATGAACTTGACAATTATGGTTTTACTGATAATATTCCGTTGCGTAATTACGAAACAGTCATAAGCGAATACGGTATTGTCGCACAAACAATGTATGTTATCAAGTGTAGTGCGGACAAAACAATAACGTTAAATGTAAATCTGAATCTAGCATAATTTTTCTTTTGCTAAATCACTTTCTAATTACAAAAACTACTAGGCACTAAAATCTTTTTAACCTTTTTATAAAGTTTCCCGACATTATTTTTGACACTTTAATTATGACAGGATTTCTTCCCATTTTTCCATTAAATATTGTTGTCTATCCAGGCGAAGCACTCAATTTACACATCTTTGAAGATCGTTACAAGCAGCTTGTAACCGAATGTGTGGCCGAAGAAAAAGAATTTGGCGTGCCAACTGTAATTGACGGTAAACTGCAAGAGCTTGGCACAAAAGTAAAAGTGCTCAGCATTGACAAGCAATACGCCGATGGCGGTATGGATATAAAAACGCTTGGAATATCAACCTTCAGGGTGCTGGAGGTGATAGATAATGTGCCCGATAAATTGTATAAAGGAGCCATAATTAGTAGTATTGAAACGGAACATTACGATGGAAAAAAATCCAAAATGGATGTGATAATGAAAGAAATTCAGGCGTTTCATACGTTGCTGAATATTAAAAAAGACTACGAAATTCCGATGAGCGAACTTACGGCTTATCATATAGCGCATCATATAGGCTTGTCTTTGGAGGAGGAATATGATGTACTCAGAATGCCAAAGGAAAGCCAGCGTCAGGAGTTTTTACTTCGGCATTTGCGCAAAGTGTTGCCAACTGTGCTGGAGCTCAAAAATTTGGAAAAACGAATAAAATTAAATGGTCACTATAAACGCTTATCTTTAGGCGAATAAATAATAACGATATGGCAGTAGTAAATTTTTGTTTAGATTTTGGCAATACGCGCAAAAAAGTAGGATACTTTAATGACGAAAAATTGATCAATGAAATTGAATTGCGCGAAGATTATCACGTGCATTTGGAAGAACTTTTGGAATATTATAAACCTCACTCTTCGATATTATCAAGCGTAGTACATCATGATGAAGGGGTAGAAAATTTGCTGGGCGAACATACAAAGTTTGTGTTGCTCAATCATGAAACGCCTTTGCCATTTTTAAATGCGTATGGTTCTCGGCAAACGTTAGGTAACGATCGATTGGCTATGGTAGCGGGTTTGCGAGAGTTTTATCCGAATCAAAACGGACTAGCAATAAGCATTGGCACGTGTGTAACCTATAATTTTTTGGCGGCAAATAATACATTTCGAGGAGGGGCAATATCGCCAGGCTTAAAAATGCGCCTGCAAAGTATGCACGGTTACACAGATAAATTGCCGCTGGTAAGCGACCGTGGCTACGATAATATTTTGGGTTTTGATACTGAAACATCAATTAGGAGCGGTGCCGTAAATGGCCTAGCTGCGGAAATTGATGGAATGATTGCACGCTATGAAGATGAGTACGGGAAAGTTAACGCAGTTTTAACTGGCGGAGATACACGCTACTTTGCTCGCCGACTAAAAAAGGAGATATTTGCCGACCAGTATTTTACACTTAAAGGGCTCTACGCCATTTTGATTCATAATGTTTAAATTAAAAATAATCTTTGCCGCTTGCATGGTTTTTTCCCTTCAAGCAATGGCACAAGAAAATTCTCCTTATTCACGCTACGGCATTGGCTTGTTACAAGCTAGCGAAAATATTGCCTACCGCGGACTAGGCGGTGCATCCATTGCCGATAGGAGCAATACGCTTATCAATACCCAAAATCCATCGTCTTACTCAGCACTCAAACTTACTTCTTATCAGCTCGGATTATCAGGTTCTTTTTTTACTATAAAAAATTCCGATACTTCCAATCAGTCTGGCGGTTTTGGATTGTCTTATGTAAATATGGCGTTTCCTATTGGCAAAAATACGGGCATTAGTTTTGGGCTTACTCCTTACTCACGCGTAAAATACAACCTTCGTCAGAATGCAACAATACCTGGTATTTCGGATGTGCTCTACGATTATTTTGGTGGCGGTAATTTACAAAAGGTGTATTTGGGCGCTGCGCACTCGTACCAAGGTTTTTCGCTTGGTTTTAATGCTGCCTACCTGTTTGGCAATTACCAAAATAACGTTACAGAGACGTTTACCGATTCCTTGGATATCTTAAACACCAATATTTTACAGCGCACGGTCGTAGGTGGTTTTACATTTGATGTAGGAGCATCATATCATTACGTTATAAAAAAAGAAACGTTTTTCAATATTGCCGCCACATTTTCTAATGAGTCAAAAGTAAATGCAACGAAGGATAAATATTGGTATTCGGCCATCGGCGATGTGGGCAGCGGGCCATACTCCTACAGGGCTGATAGCATTGTTGGCAAAAAAGGAAAAATGACCTTGCCTTCAAAAATTGGTGTAGGTATTCAGTATGGCAATGGCGATTATTGGAAAGTGAGCGCCGATTATATAATGTCTGATTGGAGTAATTACAATGCATTTGAACAGGCAGATTCTTTTACCACGGCATCAACGATTCGCCTCGGCGGTGAAATTACGCCAGACGTAAACGATAAATTTAATGTCTTGAAAAGAGTAACTTATCGCTTGGGCGGATACTATAACAATGAGCCGTTGCAGCTAAACGGTGTGCAACTAAAATCACGGGCTGTGACGATAGGAGTA
>JBBSPP010000267.1:0-4776 GCA_038258625.1 Chitinophagales bacterium | reverse complement strand
AGCAATTTGCTCGGTACGTTGCAGCAGTTCATAGTTATCAAACTGCCGATGCAAATCTACCAATTGATGAGCAACGCTCGCCACATCCTCTAGCCGCGCGGGGGTATCATTTATAAATGCTCGACTGCGCCCGGTAGGGCTTATCTCGCGCCTAATGATTAAATCATCATAAATTTCAAACTCTCTTTTGGTAAGTTCATTATTGACCAACGACGATTTGGAGACGGCGAATTGGGCTTCAACTACACATTTTTCACTTTTATCGAGTATTACGGAATGGTCGGCGCGGTTACCCAAAATTAATCCGAGCGCGCCAAGAAGGATTGATTTTCCCGCGCCAGTTTCGCCCGTAATGATGCTCAAATTAGCTTCCCAATCTATGGTAAGATCGCTAATAATCGCAAAATTTTTGATGAGTAATCGTTGCAACATGATGCCAAAAGTAACTGAAAAAAATATTCTATTGACCTTGTATTCGCAACAAACCCGATTTTGCTTTTTGATCTAACGACGTTTTGTATTCATGCCCTTCTATGCCAAGCACGCGGTTAAAATAGGTAGTTGCCAAAGCTGTCTTGCCTTGCTGCTCGTATATATAGGCCAGCTGTAGAGCGGCACGGGCAGGATAATATTCCTCTGTAGGATTATCGGCACTCAGTGTTTTTTTGTAAAAAGCAATGGCTTGCGCTGTTTTATTTGTTTCATCATACGCACGGGCTAACCTATAATCCCACTCTAAATTTTCAGTTTCCCCCAAATTATTTTTTAGCGTTTCGTCTTCTAAAATTGCAAGACATTCAGTAAAACTTCCGCCATCAAAAAGTAACCGCCCACGCAGTAAATTTTTATTGCCAAAAGATGGTTGTTTAGCCACTTTTTGAGCTTGCTTATCCATGTCTGTTATAGTGGTGCCTGTACGTTTTATTTTTTCTTTGTAGCTATCCGAAAGATTTTGTTCTCCCATTAAATAATAGGCGTAAGCAATTTTTAAGGTTGCATCTTTCTTATAAAAATAACTTTTTGACGTTAAATATTTTTTGAGGTAAGGGATTGCTTTTTCAAATTCGGACGTTTGTAAATAAGCTACGCCCAAGGCGTAATCGAAAATAATGGGTTGTATGTAGGCGCTACTTTTATTGCGATTTTGTATAATGCTGAGGGCCTCGGCTGATCGAAAATTATTGAGCATCAAATTACTAGTCATGAAGGTATTGAGGTAAATATTTTTATCGTCAACGTTGTAGGTTTGCAATAGTCGAAATGCTTTTTTGCTATCATTGAGCAGAATTTCGTTGAGGTAGATGTAATAAAAAATTCCTTCATCTTTGAATAGTGGCGGGTTGCTATCAATACCACGCTTTACCATTTTCATGCCTTGCCCAATGTTGCCTTTGAAACCCATCAAATTAGTAATCCATTGATACTCCTGTGGCACGGTTCCAATAATCGCTTTTTGCCCGCCATAAAAAATATCGGTTTCGGCAAAGTTGGGAAACAGTTTTTTATTGTCTCTAAGCAATCCATGTGCTTTTCTGAAATCATTAGCGGCCTTAAAATTTTCTTTATATTTTAAATGTATCAGGCTCCATTGTAAATAAATAATTGCTTTGCTGAGCCGGTAATATGGTGATTTTTTGTCAGAGTTGTTTAAAAAATTTAAACGCTTTTCGCGAAAGGCGAGCCGACGTTTATAAAGGTCGGGGTCATCTTTAAAGCAAAGCTTAAAAAAATCTTCGTAGTTCTGCAACAGAATAATTAAATGATTGTACGGGTCTGTTTTTATCTCGGCAGATATTGCTGCTCGTGCTTCGCCAATTCTAAAACTTACCATTTTGTTGTAAGCCTCTACACAATTTGGGCTAGGAGTAAAGTGACTTTTTTGCGCAAAAAGATTAGTAGAAACTAATAAAGAAATAACGATTAAAAACTTCCGCATGTGATAAATACTTTAAAAGAAAAAGCGATACAAAAGTAATTGTATCGCTCGGTGAAAATTAGTTTTTATGTTATGATGCTGATAAAATAACGAGATTAAATGCTCACGCTCTCAGTCAGTTCTTCATCCACCAAAATGCGACCGCAGTGCTCGCAAATTGTCATCTTCTTACGAAGGCGAATTTCTGATTGGCTTTGCGGCGGAATTGCACTATGACAACCGCCACAAGAATCACGCTCTACAGATACTACAGCCAAGCCGTTTCGAAAGTTTTCGCGGATTTTGTTATACGAAATAAGCAACCGTGGATAAACTTCATCCTCTGCTTTTTTGCGCTCTTGCGCTAGCTTTTTTTCTTCTTTCTCTGTTTCTTCTGTTATCTTTTTAAGCTCTTCTTTTTTTAGATTCAGCACATCTTGGCGCTCCTCGATCAAAATTTTGGTATCGCCTTTTTTAGCGTCTCTATCTTCAATTTGATTTTCCGCCATTTTTACATCTTTCTCAGCTTCTTTTATGTCCAGCTCGCTAGCCTCTATTTGTTTATTAATAGCCTCATACTCGCGGCTATTTTTTACATCATTTTGTTGCTTCTCGTATTTTTTAAGTCCGGCTACAGCATCTTTCTGATTCAGATTTCTTTCCTCAATGTAATCTTGGATTTCTTTAATGTTGGTATCTACATTATCAATACGAGTTTGATAACCAGCTATTTCATCCTCCAGATCTTGAACTTCCATAGGCAGTTCGCCGCGCAGTTTATTAATTTCGTCTAGTTTTGAATCAATCTTTTGAAGTTTGATAATAGACTCTAATCGTTCCTTTATGCTATACTCTCTCACTCTTGCCATTAGAAATATTTTATTGGATTGGTATTTATTTTAGATAAATGGAGTGCAAAAGTAGGGAATTTTTTTGATAGAATATCATAAAATAGTTGTGGAGTATGATGTTCGCTTTCGTAATGCCCAATGTCGATAATTGCAATACGGTTATCGGCCTCAAAAAAGTCGTGATATTTTACATCAGCGGTTATAAATGCATCTGCACCTTGTGCTATTGCTGATTTTATAAGAAAAGACCCTGAGCCCCCACAAAGCGCAATTTTTTTAAATTTCTTATTTTTGGATGTAGTAAAACGGATGCCATTTGCCTTCATTTCTAATTTGAGTAATAATAATAATTGCTTTTGACTCATGGATTTTGGCATTTCTGCTATTACGCCTGAACCTATTTCTTGTTGGCTATTTTCTAAAAGTACTAATTCGTATGCTACCTCTTCGTAGGGGTGCGATTTTTTTAGGGCAGCCAAGACATTGCTTTGCTGATGGGCAGTGAGTAAAACTTCTAGTTTTATTTCTTCCGCCGTAGTTCGTTCATTTCTTTTTCCTTTGAACGGTTTGGCGTTTTGGGTAGGCGTGTAGGTGCCAAGGCCGGTGGTGCAAAAGCTACAGTCTTTGTAATTGCCAATATGACCTGCGCCCGCGGAGAATAGCGCATCATGCACTTTTGCTAAATATGGCTGCGGCACGTACGTATACAATTTTATAAGTTGGTGAGGTTTTGGAGAAAGTATCGAAATATTTTGAAGACCTAAGGTCTGCGCTATTTTATAGTTGACACCCAAAAATGCATTGTCCAGGTTTGTATGGCAGGCGTAGATAGCAACATCGTTTTTAATTGCGGTTGTAACAATGCGCTGTACATAATGTGTTTGATTTATTTTCTTTAATCCACTAAATATAATTGGGTGATGGGCAATAATTAATTGGCAATTTTTATCAATTGCCTCCTGCAGTACGGCTTCAGTACAATCTAGCGTTAGTAGTACATTAGTTACAATGGCTGTTTTGGTGCCTATTATTAATCCAGAATTATCATAATTTTCTTGCAACGACAGCGGGGCGTAATGTTGAAGTACTTCGCAATAATCAGCAACTGTGTAGGTTGATTTTTTAGCCATGCTACAAAAATAGGGGATCGGAAATATATTTTGTATTAAAAAATAAATGAGCCGCACGGTGCGCAGCTCATCTGGAAAATTTGGAGATGAAAAGGGTTTAAATTATTCGGGTTTTTCATAGCCTCTGAAACGATAGCCTATAGAAAGTTGAAAACTAGGAATGCGGAAAAACACATCCGAAATTTCTTGCTTGGCAGCATCTTTTGTATTGTCCCAGAATAAACTGCTCATGCGAAGATCAACAGATAATTTTGGATTGATATTATATCCACCACCTACAGTATAACCAAGCCCCAAGCGGCTGGCAAAATCATCTCGGGTAAATTTTGTGTCGGTGTTGGTGCGTGGTGTATAGTTGTTGCCAATTACTGTGTCTGATAATGTTATTCGGTGACTTTTATCTGTAGTATTAATGTTCATTCTAAAGCCGTAATTGAGGTGCACTCCACCATACAGGTTGAATTTGTTGAGATTTGCATTTAAAATTATTGGAACCTGAGCAGTGTAAAAGTTTTTTAGATTATAGCCACGTGACACTGAATCAATCTCATAATTATAAACCGTACCTTTTGCCGTGTTTGTAGTATAAGTATCCATTATAACATACTTGGAATCTTTGATGGTGTAACCGCTATTATTTTTATGGATAAAACGAGCTTCCGTTTGTAAGGTAAGCAATCGACTAAGAGGCGTCATTACTGTAAATCCTCCTTGGAAACCTCCAAAATTGTGCTTGGAACTTATAGCCGCGGCATTTATGCCCACAAACATTCCCGTATAAATCGGAAATCTTTTATGAGTAATAAAGTTGGCCTTCTGAGTAATACTTTCACTCGCTTTTCTAAAAAGTTCAAGAAAACCTACTTTTTCGTTTGCAGTT
>JBBSPP010000266.1:0-4782 GCA_038258625.1 Chitinophagales bacterium | reverse complement strand
TATACATTTTACCTCGTCCAAAAGATATTTCTACGCGCTGACCTACTATTATTTTATCTTGCCATTTGATGGGCACACCATATGTAAATGTGGCTTTGAGTGGGAGCGGGATAAGTATGTCGGCGTACATTGGTCAAATAATTTATTCCTCAAACATCATATTAATTAGCTGTTCAGCAGAAATCATGTTGAGCATTTTTATTTGGTTTGCTCGGTCGGGGGTATTGGTTTAAGAATTTTAAATCTTCCTTATAGGAATTATCCGTGATAAATTTTTTGGAAATTGCTCTGTTAAAATATGCATCTTCTTTTAATCTAACAGTGTCACTTTGTATCTGTTGAGTATAAAAATTAATACTCTTCTTGAAATATTCTTTTGCTTCAGCTTCGTTACCCATTTTCTTGCTCAACAGCGCAATGGCAAATGATTCTTCTTGGTTGTTTGGAATTTTTTTTATCATCTGCTTATGTAATTCTAGTAGATCGTTATATTTTTTTTGGATTGTTAAAATTTCACTTTTTCTATCGTAAGCCTCTTTATATCCAGGAGCAGAACTAATAGCTAAATCTAAATAAACAAGCGCACTATCAAACTTATTTTGCACTTTAAAGTCAATACCTTTTTCTAAATATTCTTCTGCCGCTTTTTGATTTTCTACAGACTCTTTTTTATCCGAGCAAGATATTGAAAAAATTAGCAAAAAGAGAAATATTGAATTTTTCATAGAATTAAATTTACATTATAAAATCTGCTCTTTTAAATATTCCTCTGCAAAATCCCACACACTTTCATAATCTTTATCCCTACAATAATCCATACAAGCCTGCATATATTCTTGCGTAAATTTTCGTAAGTCAGCTTCTTGTTCAAACTTATCAAACGGAATGGGCGGCAAAAAAACAGTGGTCAAATAACCAGGCGTAAATTCAAAGAGTTTGCCGGGTGGCATGCGCTGTGCAGTATCTACAAAAAGCATGGGCAATACAGCTTTCTGCTCTTTTTGTACAAGCGTAAATGCCCATTTTTTAAACGCTAATAATTGCGGCTGCTCGGGTATAGAAAATGTACCTTCGGGAAAAATTAGTATTGACCAATTGTTACGCAAGTAACGCACCATTTGTCGATAGGTGGTCGCGCTTTTGCTCACCGAACTTCTGTCCACCACGATTACCGCCATTTTGTATAACATACCAAAAATGGGTACTTTTTTTATTTCTACTTTGCCTACACTTTTAAAAAAATAAGGTAGCGCCGTGTACATCTGCACAGGGTCAAAGTAGGATTGGTGGTTAGCTACCACGACGTATGATTTTTTAAAATCAATTTTATTTCGATAATAAATTCTAGGAAAAATACAACCAACTACGCACCAAAAGTTGGCACTAAAAACTAAGATAAAATGCGCGATATAATCTTGTGCTTTGGTAGGTAAAAAATAAGCAATAATTAAAATTGGGGAAAAAAATAAACACAACGCCACAAAAATGAGCATGATGTAAACCGAATATATTGCCTTTAAAATTTTCAAGATTTATGCTTTTTGAATAATAGCAATTGCTTCTTTTAAAGGAACATTGGCTTGCTCGCCCGTCTCCAAATTTTTAAGTTTTACATTTTGCTTTTCTTTTTCTTCTTCGCCAAAAAGGATTGCATAATCAAAACCTTTTGCATTGGCGTATTTAAACTGCTTGTCAATTTTTTTTGCATCCGGAAAAATTGTTGTGGCAATATTTTCAATACGCAATTTGGCAGCAATTTCTAATAAGTCGCTGGTATATTGTACGCCAAAGTTTAGTATCAAAACAGTTTTTTCTACGCTCATTTTTTCGGGGAACCGATTGCTTTCTTCGAGCACATCATAGATTCTATCAACACCAAAAGAGATGCCCACACCAGGTACATCTTTTACTCCAAATAATCCTGTAAGATCATCGTAGCGACCGCCGCCGCCGATGCTACCCAATTTTACATCAGTTGGTTTTACTTCAAAAATGCTGCCTGTATAATAATCCAAACCGCGCGCTAGGGTAAAATCTATTTGCAGATACGGACATGCAGCCAGCACTTCTTTTAGCTCTAAAATACCATCTTGTCCAAGCGGATTTTGAATCAAAATATTTGAAACAGTTTCTAGCTTTTCTTCGTTGCTTCCTAATTTTTGCGAAGCCAAATATTCAGCAATTATATCAACTGAGTTGGTGTCAAAATCTCTATTGCGCAATTCCTCTAAAACTTTTTCTAAGCCAATTTTATCCAATTTATCAATCGCAATTGCGAGGTTGGTCATCGCATTTTCTTTGCCACAGATTTCTGCTAGGGCGGTTAGCACTTTACGATTGTTTATACAAATTTCAACGGGCACGTCGAGTGCGTCAAATACATTTTTATAAATATTGGCTAACTCTATTTCATTTATCAAAGAAGCGCTACCTACAATATCCGCATCGCATTGGGTAAACTCTCTGTACCGTCCTTTTTGAGGACGATCAGCACGCCAAACATTTTGGATTTGAAAACGCTTTAAAGGCATCGAAAGTTTGCCAAAATTCATGGCAACGTAACGGGCAAATGGAATTGTCAAATCGTATTTCAGTGCGCGTTCTGTAATATTTGGTTCGTTCTTACCTGCCAATATATTTTCAAAATTTGCGCGAGCAATTTCGGCGGTATTTTTTGCACTTTGCCCCAACCCATTATTCAAAATTTTAAAAATAAGCTTATCGCCCTCCTCGCCATACTTGCCCATAAGGGTTTCTAGTTTTTCAAAAGCGGGCGTTTCCAACGGCTCAAAACCATGCAGTACAAATTGTTTTTTTATAGTATCCAAAATATATTCTCGCTTGCGAATGGTAGCTGCGTCAAAGTCTCGGGTGCCTTGTGGTAATGAAGGTTTCATATTTCTAAAAAATTATAAGCCCTCAAAAGTAAGGCAGAATTATTTTGTGAAAGTTATTGCAACAACTTCCAACATTTTATATCTCAAAAAATAAAAGTGCATTCGTAAAGCTGAGGGCTAGCTTATGAAATTTTGGTGAAGTAATAGGTTCTTGGTAAAGCGACTACTATTCTAGGTATTTTACTCCTCCTTCGTGAGGGCACGAACTTAGACGTGGCACACAAACTTTAGAGGAGTAAATGAGAGAAAATGTTATAGTAATCATTTATTAAGTATCACAAAATAACTTGTATTCTAAAGCAGGAATAAATTCAAAAATGAACAAGTAATTTAAGGAAGGTATAACGTACTATTTACGACTAATAATTCACCGTAAAACTGCCACCGCTAACTACAATAGAGTCTGCCGGTGAGCTTGGCGAATCATAACAGATGCCGCTAAATGTGCCTTCTATTCGGTTGGTGGTTTTGTTGTGGGCAGTAATTTTTAGCTGGCCGCCTACCATTTTCATGGAGCTGGCAAAACCTGTGGGCGTAAGCGTAAAGCTAGTAGGGCCGCCAAAATGATCAATGGCATAGGTGCCTTCGCTCATGTTGGAGTCAATATTGAGGATGGCACTGTAGCTTTGGTTTTCGCCGCGAATGTTGAGGTTCTCTAGTTGCGATTGTCCTTTTTGCACTGATATACCCGTGGCGGTTTGGCTGGCGCCTTTTGCCGTGTAGGTAAATGATTGGGTGGTGGGCGGGGTAATTACATCTTCAATTTCTTCTTTTTTACAGCCAAAAAGTACTGCTACTAGTAGCATGGCCATACAGGCCATTGTTATGCGTTGATTCATTTTCATAATTATGTATATTTTTTTACGAATTTAGACCCAAAGTAGTCAGTTGCCTTTCATTTGGCCAGCCATTATGATGCTGTTTTTTTATAAAAAAAAAAGAAAGATGAAGCCTACGGAGCACCGGTGCCATATTGCGTACTCCAATAATTGGCACAACCATATTTTCGGCGAATGCGCTCGGCAAAAAAAATACCTACAAGAATGCCCACCGGCAAGGAAATATAAAAAGCTGATAAAGAAACTACCCCTGTGGAAATGATAATAATAGTAATAAAAGCACTAGCAAACACAGGCGATAAAAAGAAAAGTAACCAATGATACAATTCTACAAAAAAGAAAAAAATGCGGTATTTCATTGCGTCGAAAAATTTGCCTATCTACTTTTTGCTAAATTTGGTAAAGAGCATTTTTTCTTTGGTAGTAATTTTTAGCTGGTACACCCCACTGGCCAAGCCCGAAATATCAATGAGAAGCTCTTTGCTTTCCAACGCCACTTTGCCACTCAGGTCAATTATTTGAGCATACACTACTTTATGATCGGCGTCGCTTATGTTAAGCAAGTCTGATGCTGGGTTGGGATATATTTGTATGTTTTCTTTGGCCAATTCTTCTATGCCAAAAGGCGTGCCATTTACCACCATTACGGTGCTGTAGTAGGGTGTAAAGTTTTGTTTTGTACCCGTTACAAATATGGTATCCAACTGTTGTATGGCGGGGAAGACAAATAAGGCTTTGCCATTTTTTACTACCGCCGATGCCAAATATTCTCCCTGATAATACAGCCCAAGTTGTGCATGCTCCTCGGCACTGCTTATTTCAAAACTGGTACTATTCAATCCAATAGTCGGGTTGTGCGCACAGCTTAGCGCACCTTTTTTATCAGTACGTAATAGCAAAGTAGGGTCGGCAAAAACAATCCATGTATCCGCAATTTCGTTCCCGCCGTCTGGGTCGATGGTTGTATTATAATGATCGTTGGTACTCATAATGCCGCTCGTGGCAATAGCCCCAAAAGTAGATTGATACGTACCCGGGCGCGCGCC
>JBBSPP010000265.1:0-4782 GCA_038258625.1 Chitinophagales bacterium | reverse complement strand
CCAAAATTGCCAATTGTATTTTCAGAAATAATAATGCCGCGTATGGAGCTGGGGCAGGAAATGTAATAGGTAGTGCTGCTTATGAAAATTGTTTTTTTATAAAAAATAAAAGTACATCGGATGGTGCTGGTGCTTCGAATTTTGCTGCGCTTACGCCCACATTTACGAATTGTGTTTTTACCCAAAACCAAACAGCTAATTCGGGTTCAGCAATTGGCAATACTCAAAGTAGCACCACTATTACCAATTGTACTGTGCAGGGTAATACTGCGGCCAACAATGCGGGTAGCATAACCAGCAACCAAGCCACCATACAGGTGAACAACACAATTGTATACGGCAACATTGGTAGCGGAAACCAAGGTATAAGAAATGTTGGAAGCGGCACATCTATTGTAAACTACTGCACGGTGCAAGATGTATTGCCAGCAGGCACGGGCAATACCATGGCCAATCCGTTGTTTGTAAATGATACCTTGCCAGCTGGTATTGATAATATTTATATGACAGCTGATGATGGGTTGAAATTAAAATTTACCAGCCCCGCAATCAATACCGCCAACCCAGCCACCACCACCCCCACCACAGATATTACGGGCACAATCCGCATGGGTGTTTTTGATAGGGGCGCATACGAGTATGATTGTGCTTTTTTTGCGAGCCACGCGGTGCATGTATACCAAGCAGCCACAGGTGCAAACAACGGCACATCTTGGACAGATGCTTTTACCAATTTGCAGGATGCGTTAGATTTAAAAAATAGTTGTAATAATATAAACGAGATATGGGTGGCGGCTGGTACCTACATTCCAAGCAAGGATATGTTTGGCTTAATACCAACATTCGGTCGAAATAAAACATTTAATATGAAAAGTGGCATAGCAATTTACGGCGGTTTTGATGGCACCGAAAATAGTTTTTCTCAGCGAGATTGGCGAGCCAATAAAACCATACTCAGCGGCAATATAGATAACCCGGCTACCAATAGTGATAACTGTTTTCATGTTATTATTTCTGCCGACGATAGTGCCAATACAATATTGGATGGATTTACAGTGCAGGATGGCAATGCCAATTTGCCCTTATATACAATATCGGTTTTTAATGGCCGAAATTTTGATGCAGGCGAAGGCGGCGGCATGCTAAATAATTATACATCTATGACCGTTCGCAATTGCATTTTTACAAATAACAATGCCTCAAAAGGCGGCGCTATGCTAAATGGGTTTTCAAATACTAAAATTACCAATTGCGTTTTTGAAGGAAATACAGCAAATACAGGCGGCGGTATTTACAATAATGCCACCCCTGCGCCCGAAATTACAAACTGTTTATTGGTGAACAATATAGCAACTTCAAGCGGAGGCGGAATGTATAATAATGACGCCAGTACAACGATACGGAACGCCACCATTATGGGAAATACAGCCACAACTGGTGCCGGCGTTACAAATAATAATAGTCCCAGCACCACTTTTGGCAACTGTATAATATATGCTAACATTGGCCCCGAAATCAATAATATTGCCGGCGCACCATCTGTTACATATAGCAATGTGCAAGGCGGGATGTTTGGCATAGGTAATAAAAATGTTTATCCGCTCTTCGCAGATACTTCAGATATTGATGGAGCCGATAATATATTCATGACGGCAGACGATGGCTTGCAACTGAGTGCGTGCAGCCCAGCCATTAACGTGGGCAACAATTCGTTGGTGGCTGTTACCAATACCTTGGATATTAATGGAACGGCGCGCATCCAATTTGGTGCCGTGGATATGGGTATTTATGAGGCTAATAATATAACGGCCGACACTAATTCGGACATTGCTAGTGCGAATAGTACAACCATACTCGCACAAGTCAATACCGTTTTTTATGCCAATGCATGTGATAGTTTAATTGCCAAAGTAAAAAGCACGGGTGCAAATCCGGTATCAGGAAATGTAAATGCAACAGTCTGGATAGATGCTACACAGCAAAATGCTTTTGTGAAAAGACATTATGAAATAGCGCCCGATAGTAATGCAACAACGGCAACAGGAAACGTAACCTTATATTTTACCCAAAGCGAGTTTAATGATTTTAATGCAGTAAACTTATTACAATTACCAACCAACTCGGCAGATGCGGCAGGGAAAGCAAATTTACTATTAGAAAAATTCAACGGTACGAGCAACAATGGCAGTGGCGATATTAGCAGTTATACAAACGGTGGTCTACGCTTAATCCTGCCGATAGTAATATCGTTTGGAATAGTCCGCGCCAACGCTGGGAAGTGAGTTTTGATCTAACAGGCTTTAGTGGCTTTTTTATAAAAACAACTAGCACGCCTTTGCCTATTGAGCTTTTATCTTTCAGGGTTACGAAAAAAGAAAAAACAGATTTGCTGGAATGGACAACAGCAAGTGAAGTGAACAACAGTCATTTTAATGTGCAGCGAAGTGCAAATGCAGTTGATTTTGAAACTTTAGGAAAAGTAAATTCCAAAGCGGCGAATGGTTTATCAGGCACTGAAATTGATTATTCTTTCGTCGACGAAAATCCGATTGTCGGTAATAATTTTTATCGCTTGCAGCAAGTAGATATTGATGGAAATAAAACTTTTTCAAAAGTCATAAACATAGTTTGGACTGACCAAAATAATGCTGTGCGCATTTATCCAAACCCTACAAAAGGTGATTTGAACATTGAGTTTACTACCCAAGAATCTGGCAATGTAGAACTCAAAATTATTGACATGAGCGGACGAGTTGTAAAATCTATTTTGTCAAAATCGCAGGAGGGAGAAAATCAATTTCAAATTTCGATGAGTGAATTGGCGAATGGGATTTATCATATTCAGCTTTTGGAAAATGGGCAAACTATTTATAATGGCAAAGTAAGAAAAGAATAGGAGTTTACTTTTTAATAAAAATTAGTAACATAGGTTACGATTAAAGCATAGTAGTAGTGCTTCATAAAATGAGAACCCTGCATTTCAATGCGGGGGTTCTTTTTTTTCGGGGTTTAATGGAATTTGAGTATGAGCGTTTCCCGCAATGTTGGCATGCGTACTTTTTATCATAAAATAATAATTTACACTTAGTTGGTACGCATTAGGTCGAAGCATCAAATGTGGACGAAAGTTTTTCGTTTTAGCCAATATAAAAAATACGTACTGGTACGTATTGTGGGTGCGTAACTGCTTTTCTAATTTTGTGGTTGAAAATGAAGGTGGTAAACTCACTTGGAATAATTGTAAGCAGCATTTTTTTTAATTAAAATTAAAAACATGAACAAAGAATTAAGGAACAACGCAGTAAGCATGAATGCCAACTTTTATTTTTTTAAATGTTCAATTCACTCAGCTCAAAAAAACCTCATTATGAAAAAAATTATTCACCTAATACTTTTTACTTTATCACCCTTTATACTAAATGCCCAGGCGGTAACGGTGGTAACTGTGGGTACAGGAGGATCTTTCACCCCCCTTAATGGTGCACCCATTTATCGAACGAGTGCTACTAGTACGACTCACTATGCAAAATCAGTGCAGCTTTACCGAGCGGCAGATTTAGCGAGCATACCTGTTAACGCCTTCATCAATACAATAGCTTTTCAAAAATCTAGTACGCATAATGTTTCTGGTGCTAATGCTTGGACGTTGGATATAAGTATAAAAAATTCTTCGGATACAGCATTGGCTAGTGGTACGGCATGGAGTATAATGACGGCCGGGGCTACCTTGGTTTATTCGAGCATTATAGACAGTGCCAATAATTTACCAGACACGGCAGGGTTTTGGACATTAACTTTATCCACTCCAATATTATATTCTGGCGGTTCGTTAGAAATTTATATAGATTGGAATCCGGTATTGCCCTTAACAAGTCCTTATACTAGCGGTCATTTCAATTGGGATTATTCTTTCGGTTATGCAGCACAATCTATGGGAACGTCAAGTGTTGCAGCAATCCCTGCTACACAAACTGCTTATTCTTTAAGAGCTTACAGGTTTAATGCTCAGTTTGGCTATACGCAACCACCACCCTGTGCAGGAATGCCAACGGCGGGTGCAATATCTCCTGTAACAGTCAATAAATGTGATTCGGCATCACAAGTTTTTGTCGCTAGTGGCTACACGGTCTCTGTGGGTACAAACATACAATGGTTAGAGTCTAGCAATATAACGGGTCCGTGGGTAGCGGTTACTGGAGGTACTGGAAATACTACGAATAGGTTTACAACGGCTATACTCACAGGTACCACAACCAAGTATTACAGAATGGCTATTACCTGTACCACTTCTTCCCAGTCTGATACTACAGCTCCGGTCATTTTTAATGTTGGCGAAACGCCAATAATGAGTTTGACATCTTTGCCGCCAACACCTATTTATTGTTTAGGAAGTACCCATTCAACCACTTTAGATGCATCATCTTCAACTGGTGCGGTTGCGTACGCCTGGTCTCCCACCACGGGTTTGAGCAGCGCATCGGGTAGTATTGTAACTGCTACACCAACCGTTAGGACTAGCTACGTAGTTACAGGCACGGATGCTTTTGGCTGTTCAGCTACAGCTAGCCAACCTATTTTGTTTGCTAATACACCTATGATTACAGCGTCGGCCATTGACAGCTCGGTTTGCGTTGGTAATAGCACAATATTAAATTCTTTTTCTTCTACTGTCTATACACCTGCTACTTTTAACGATTATTCATTTACTGCGGGTACGGACACAGTTTATACAATGACGGGTGGGGCATTAGCATTATCGCCAAGTGGTATTGATGATTTGAT
>JBBSPP010000264.1:0-4808 GCA_038258625.1 Chitinophagales bacterium | reverse complement strand
TAAGCAAGGAACTTTTTGGTTGGGCACGGATAACATGGGCGTGTATAAATTTGATGGAGAGCGCTTTGAAAAGTTTGAACTTTTGAAAAAGTAATGAAAGTGAAAAGATAATCCTCAAAGCATAGGCCCAAGTAAGATATTCCGCGCCGATCATCGGAAGGTCAAAAAAAAGATAAATTTGCTCTACCTTAGCCGCATGACCAACGCAAAAAAATTCTGGCTCGGCGTACTCACCTTCGCACCCCTTCCGTTAATGGCACTGTACATCTACTCTTTTTTTCAATTATTCATGCGCATGTCCACCATCGAAAACATGGGTACTCAACCCCAAAATATTTTTGAGGATTTCGGCAAAATGTTTATTTACATAGCCGTTGCTGCCATTATTAGCATCATCACAATGATCATTTTTATAATGGATATTGTAAAAAATAAAAAATTTCAAAACTCGAATTCTAACATGCAAATCGTCTGGATTCTCATTGTAATTTTACTTTCCACACTCGGCATAATTGTATATTATTTTGTCGAAATTTTTCCGCGCAAAGAAGGCGAAGATTATCACACACCTGATGTAACGGATAGGATAAATTAAAAATTTCATTTGACCATGGGAAATTGACAATTCATAAATCAAAAATCATAATTCAACCTTTTGCTAACAATAACCCGTAGCTTTAATTTTTTATTGCATAAATGAGTATTCAGAAAAAAGCAAGTTTTGGCACATTGCCCGTTTTCCTTACAGCAATTTCTACTATTTTGGGTGCGGTTATGTTTCTCCGTTTTGGATTTTCAGTGGGCTCGGTAGGCTTCATAGGCACTGTAGCTATTGTAATTATTGGACATTTAGTTACCATTCCCACGGCCATGGCACTAGCCGAAATTGCTACCAATCAGAAGGTAGAGGGTGGCGGCGAATACTTTATTATATCCCGTTCCTTTGGCATTAATATTGGTGCTTCGATTGGCGTGGCCTTATTTTTATCTCAGGCTATTAGCGTGGCATTTTATATTATTGCCTTTGCCGAGGCGTTCACTGCATTAGCACCCTGGCTGCAAGATACGTTTCATATTAGAGTTACCGATATGCGACTGTATAGTGTGCCCGCGCTCATTTTACTCATACTGTTAATGGTGACCAAAGGCGCCGATTTGGGCATGAAAATGCTTTACATCGTAGTGGCAATTCTAGGTATTTCGCTGGTGCTTTTTTTCTTGGGTGGCAAAGCATCGCCCGATTATATAAGCAACGGCAGCTTGTTTGATACCATCTCTACTAATAATGATTTCTTTTATGTATTTGCCATTATTTTCCCTGCCTTCACGGGTATGACTGCGGGCGTAGGCCTAAGCGGCGACCTCCGAGACCCGAGCCGCTCCATACCGCGTGGTACTATTTTAGCCACCGTTTTTGGAATGGTGATTTATATTTTTATGGCCTACAAACTATTTACTAGTGCCGATATAAAAAGCCTTGTTGACAACCAACTTATTATGCAAGATATTGCGTTGTGGGGCCCAATTATTCCAATTGGTTTGGCGGCGGCAACCATAAGTTCTGCCATCGGTTCGTTCATGGTGGCGCCGCGTACGTTGCAAGCCTTGGCGATTGATAATGTTTTTCCGGGGCAACGAATTAATAGCTGGTTTGCCAAAGGTGTGCGTGCTACCAACGAGCCACGCAATAGCACCATTGCCACGGCGCTTATTGCTCTCATTTTCGTATCCGTGGGCGATGTAAATGCCGTAGCAGAAATCATCTCCATGTTTTTTATGGTTACCTATGGTTCGCTTTGTTTAATTTCTTTTTTACAACATTTTAGTGGCGATCCTTCTTACCGTCCTACGTTCAAATCTCGTTGGTACATTTCATTACTGGGTGCTGTATTGTGCTTGTATCTTATGTTTAAGATCAATGCCATTTACGCTATAGGCGCCATTTTATTGATGGTAGGTATTTATTTTGGTATTGGTTTGTATTTAAAAAGTAACAAAGGCATGGCGCAAATTTTTCAGGGTGTGGTGTTTCAGTTTGTGCGGCGACTACAAGTTTTTTTGCAAAAATCAGATAAAGATATGACCGCCGATAGCTGGCGGCCAGCTGTTGTATGTTTATCAAAAGCCACATTTGCCCATCATGATGCCTTTGACCTAACCCGATGGATAAGTAAAAAATATGGTTTTGGAACCTACATACATTACCACCAAGGGTATTACTCTAAAGAAAATAAAGAGGTGGCGCATGATTCTATGGAGCGACTGATGAGCATCTCCACCGAAAAAAAATCAAACGTATTTTTAGACACGCTCATTTCACCATCCAACACCAACGCCATTGTACAGGTGTTGCAGCACCCTGGCGTATCGGGGCAAGATAATAATATGCTTTTGTTGGAGTTTGAAAAAGGCAATGATGAATGGCTAAAAGAAATTGCCGAAAATTACAACCTTATAAAAACTGCCAAGCACGATGTAGCGGTTTTGTCCATGAGTGATCGCAGTTTTGGTAACAAAAAAGAAATCCATGTTTGGATAAAACGCGAGGATGTACACAACGCCAATATGATGATACTGATGGCATATATTATATCCGCTCATCACGAGTGGCGCAAAAGTCATATAAAAATATTTGCCGCCTTCAACGCCGAAACCATGAAAGCCGAAAAAGATAATTTAATAGAATTAACTTCAAGCGGGCGCTTACCTATCAGCGCTATGAATATTACGGTACTTGAATTAAAACCCGAAACAAACATAAAAGAACTGATAAATAAAAACAGTAAAAAAGCAGATTTAACCCTACTCGGTTTTCATGAAAGCCGCGTAAAAGCAAGCGGCATTGAAGTGTTTCAGGGGCATGATGCGCTGGGCAATATTTTGTTTTTAAATACGCTTAAGCGCAAGCATATTCAGTAAATTATTTTCCCGCGCAATGCATTCATATTACCGATACAAGTAGGCCAACACTTAGTCAAGGAGAGCACGTTACACAGAATATTTTTTAAAACTATCTCGCTTTCCATCGAAATTTTAAAAGATTTGCTGCAAGAAAAAGTAGGAAATCAAAATATATTTGAAAAAATAACGGAGAACATTTCGAGATCATATTTCAGATAAAATGTGAACGCTAAATGGCAGAAAACCTATCACGAAAAATTTATTCCATACTCGGAGAAACGACAATAAACTCTGGAAGTATTAATAATGGTTTGGTAAAATAATTTGACAACTCTTTCGATAAACTTATTCCAAACATTTGCTGAAAAATTGTTTTTTCCTTAGCTACTACCACCATCATTTCGTATTCATTTACTGGCAAGTCTAGAACAGTTTTTTCAATATTATTAGCCCGAATCACATTGTATTCATACGGACTATCAGGAAAGTATTTTTCTATATCATTCATTTCTTGAAACACATCGGACACCCACATTTTTTTGCTTTCGATGTAAACCAAGTTTACAGATGTATTCAATCTAGATGCTAACACGTTCAAAAATCTATAGCCATCGGGCGATGTCATATCCTGTAAATCCGACAAGAGGATGAATTTTTTGGGCGCAATAAATGTATCCTGTTCATGCACCGCAAGAATGGGCGTATTCACTTCTCCCACCAAGTTAGCGGTGACCGAACCATAGTGTAATGCTAGCGTGGCATCGGGATTTCCTCCGCGCGAGCTGCCATGTGTGCCAATAATAAATAAATCATAAATGCCAGAATTGCCCATCTTATAAAGTGCATTAGTAGCATAATCAATTTCTATAGACGTTTTGCAAAGAAGATCTGGATGGCTAACCGCGATTAGTTCTTTTAACTTACTCAGTTCAAACTCAGCAGCGTCATAAGTTTCTTGTTCTATACGATAACGCAACTCTTTTGCACCTGCGTCACCAGTTTCGAATGCATGAAAAATAGTGACCTCTGCCTCAAGCAAGCTTGCCAATTGCAATGCATATTTCAGCGCATTACTAGCACATAAAGAAAAATCTGTGGGGACTAATATTGAAAACATAATTTATTTTTTAGTGAGTGAATAATGATAACCGTTTGAATAGTTAGCACAAAGGTGCACATACCAAGAGTGGCAAAGGCTGACAACGACTAGTTACAGCAATGATTTTTATCAGCACTTTTGGTTTAGTGTGTTTATTATTTTTAGCTAGTATAAAAAAACTCATTCCCCATTTTGATTAGTGAAAATGGCAATCCAATAAATCATATTTTAGTAAAGTAATTGGGGTGTCTGCGGTATCAAAATTTCGCATTCTGTTAAATACTTTTTGGTAAGTATTTTATCAAACTCTATTTGTGTAGGATTTACAATGAATTGCGTTTTCTTTCTTTTGGTGGTACGGGTAGTATATGATTTAGTAATATCATCAAGATTTTCTACATCGCCTGGCACTTCTATTTTTTCCCATTTTAGCCATCGGTCTTCCATTTGCGAAATCATCAAGGTAACCCAATGGTTGTTTTTATTCTGCACATTAAGAAACAAATGACCTTTATACTCTTTTAAAACTTCGCGAGATCCAAAACTAAAGATGGTATCAATTTCATGGTAGGTTGCGGTAATAGAGTCTCCATTTATATACTCAAAGGCGATACACTCTGTACGGTTGGGTAGCGTAATCAGGTTGTCTTTAATCGTGCACTGCTCCGTTTCTTTAACTATTTTTAATGTTGTATTAAAGCGAACATACGTTTCATGATATACAATATTATCGTTTACAATCATGTAGGTGCTGTCACTTTCGCACAGATAGGTGCCCATATATTCAACAGGTATAGCGTCCAACACT
>JBBSPP010000263.1:0-4846 GCA_038258625.1 Chitinophagales bacterium | reverse complement strand
GGTACCAATGATAAAGCCGGTAGTATGGTAAATCTCTATCGTTGGCTCAGCCCTCGCACTATAAAAGAAACCTTTAACGCACCAAGCGATTACGGTTATCCCTTTCTCGAAGAGAAATAGTTTTAAATGCTTTTTCTAAAAAAATATTGGTGGAAAATACTGACCGTGCTCATTTTGAGTTGGGTTATTGTGGGCGGTATGCTAATTGAGATTCCAGCTATTCCAAAATTAGGCGAATCCGCTCGCAACCTTTTTTACCACGTACCCATGTGGTATGTGATGATTGTTTGCTTTTTGATTTCGGCTATTAATGCACTGCGTTTTTTATCAAAAAAAAATGAACTCTATGATGCCATGTCGCTAGAGTTTGTAAATGTGGGTATTTTTTTTGGTTGTCTAGGTATGCTTACTGGCATGGTGTGGGCAAGCGGCACATGGGGAAAAGCTTGGAGCAACGATCCCAAACAAATAGGTGCGGGGCTTTGTCTTCTGACCTACTTTGCTTACATGGTTCTTCGCAATTCTATCCAAAATAAAAAAAATATTGCCACGATTTCGGCGGTATATAATGTGTTTGCTTTTGCGCTCATTGTGCCATTGCTTTTTATAATCCCCGCGCGTTTTGAATCGTTGCATCCTGCTTCGGGCGAGAGCAATCCGTTGCAAGCCTTGTATGAGCAGGCTTCGGCTTTCAGGAAAGTAAGTTTGCCAGCCATGCTTGGTTGGGTACTGCTTGGCATTTGGATTTACAATATTCGTATCAGAATAAAAAAATTAGAACTTTCAAAAAAATGGAAAGACAATCAATAAATAAATTTGTTCAAAGATTATCGGCACTTTTTGCCGCGCTTTTTTTGCCGCTATATTCCATAGCACAGCAGGGCTATGCCAAGGAAACTGAGATGGCAGATGTTCTTTACCAAAATGGTAGAATATATCTTGTAGTATTCGTAATGGCGATTATATTTGCGGGCATCATTCTATACCTTGTACGGATAGAAAAAAAATTAAATAAACTAGAAAAAAATTCATAATTAACCCACTCATCAAAAAAAAATGTCAGATTCAAAT
The DNA here is from genome assembly GCA_038258625.1 of Chitinophagales bacterium. Taxonomy (GTDB): domain Bacteria; phylum Bacteroidota; class Bacteroidia; order Chitinophagales; family Chitinophagaceae; genus JAGNRR01. The sequence continues at coordinate 3,775 of JBBSPP010000263.1, read as the reverse complement.
TACAGTTTCTTCGAAAGCGTTGAGCGCAACTTTGACAAAGCAGCGCCATTTACCAAAATAGATAAAGGAATCCTTGAGCAAATTAAGGCGTGTAACTCAGTTTACCGAATGAAATTTCCTGTACGTATTAATAACAAAATTGAGGTTATTGAAGCGTATCGAGTACAACACTCTCACCACAAATTACCCGTAAAAGGTGGTATTCGTTACAGCTTGGATGTAAACCAAGATGAGGTAATGGCATTAGCATCTCTCATGACGTTTAAGTGTGCGATAGTAAATGTGCCTTTTGGTGGTGCAAAAGGTGGAATTAAAATTGATCCAAAAGCATATTCAGAGTATGATTTAGAAAAAATTACACGTCGTTATACTGCCGAGTTGGTAAAGAAAAACTTTATAGGCCCTGGCATTGATGTACCCGCTCCGGATTACGGAACTGGCGCTCGCGAAATGAGCTGGATTGTGGATACTTACAACTCTCTGCGCCCGGGTGAAGTGGATGCTATGGGTTGTGTAACAGGGAAACCAATTGCACAAGGTGGTGTAATGGGCCGCACAGAGGCTACTGGCTTGGGCGTGTTTTATGGTATTAGAGAAATGTGTGATGATACCGAAGTAATGAATTTGCTTAATATGCCAAAAGGATTGGCAGGAAAGAAGGTAGTGGTTCAAGGTTTGGGTAATGTAGGCTATCATGCCGCAAAATTTTTCCAAGAAGCTGGCGCTCTTATTGTTGGTGTAGCTGAATTTGAAGGTTCTATCAGCAGCGAAAAAGGAATTAATATTGATAAATTAATGGCCTATCGCAAAAAGAAAGGTTCAATTATTGGTTTTGAAGGCACCATAAAACTGGGTGATAGTAGCAGAGCTTTGGAACTTGAATGTGATATTTTAATACCAGCCGCACTTGAAAATGTAATTGATAAAAACAATGCCAAAAATATAAAAGCAAAAATTGTAGGCGAAGCAGCCAATGGACCTCTCACGCCCGAGGCGGATGTGATTTTGAATAAAAAAGGAATTTGCGTAGTGCCAGATATGTACTTAAATGCAGGGGGTGTGACTGTAAGTTATTTTGAATGGTTGAAAAACCTAAGCCACGTACGCTATGGTCGTATGGAAAAACGCTTTAATGAAAATACAAATTCACGTTTGGTGAGTACCATTGAGAATTTGACGGGGCATAAATTTACTGCCAAGCAAATGGAAGATTTAGTACACGGGCCTGATGAAGTTGATTTGGTTTATTCAGGATTAGAAGATACGATGATCAGCAGCTACCGTGAAATTCGGAATGTGTGGATGCGCAGCAAAAAAATAGAAGACTTACGTACTGCAGCATTTGTGTCATCAATTAATAAAGTAGGGTTGGCTTACATGGAACTTGGTATTTTCCCATAAAAAAACTTTTTTTTAATAAATATTACCATACTTTCGCAATCCTTTTTAAAAAGCAATATCATGCAAGAAGCAGTAAAATTCGTACAAGACCAATTAGCCCTCAAAATAGATTTTCCTAATTTTAAGGCAGGTGATAATATAACCGTAAACTATAAAATTCGTGAGGGAGCGAAAGAGCGTATTCAGTCTTTCCGTGGCAGTTGCCTGAAGTGTCAAGGTACTGGCGCTACACGCACGTTTACAGTTCGTAAAATAAGTGATAACATTGGTGTCGAGAGAACTTTTCCTATGCACTCGCCATTTATTGATAGCATTGTGTTGAACAAAGCTGGTAAAGTTCGCCGTGCTAAACTGTTTTATCTTAGAGAGCGTCGTGGTAAATCAGCCCGTATTAAAGAAAAACGGATGGCTTAGTCGTTCATAGAATATTTAAGTAAAAAAGATTGCAATACATGCAATCTTTTTTTTATTTATTTCTATTTTTTTAATTTAAAATAACTGCGGAAATTAACAGACAAATATTAAAACATAAAAGGTAAAACCTTATTTTTACCTCAAGAGTTTATATAAAAATAATATGTTAGATTCAGTAATTTTGATAGGAATGCCTGCGGGCTCAGAATGGATTATAATTGTAATCGCCGTTTTAATTCTTTTTGGTGCAAAAAAAATACCCGAATTCATGCGTGGTGTTGGCAGAGGAGTAAAGGAATTTAAAGATGCAAAAGATCAAGTAAAATCGGAGATTGAAAATGGAATGAAGGAAGGTGAGCGTGAAGCGTAGTTTTAAAACTTATCAAACAAAAAGAAGCACATAAAACGTACTATGAGATTTTCTTATAAAATAATTTTTTGCGCCATATTAATGGCAACTAATTTTGCAGCCTCTGCGCAGATAACAGCATTAGCCGACGAAAAAGAAAAAAGAAAATCAAATGTCACTATTATTCCAATCACCGATAGCAGCATGATTCCTGCAGGTGCAATTATTAAAAGAGCGATTCGTGAAGTAGATAGTTCGCGGTTTGTAGAGCGTAAAAAAATAGTTGTTCAAGATGAGCGCAATATGCCGCGTACAGCGTCTCATGTGAGAGTGGATCCCGCGCTGTATGGTGTGCATACCGATTTTATTACAAAATATATCGAAAATTACCACGTTAATCACGCTAGTAGGCTAAGTCGTATTAAGCATCAAAATCGTTCTCATTTTTCTTTTATCGATAATGTATTCAAAAAATATAATGTACCAAAAGAATTAAAGGCTTTGGCGGTAATTGAAAGTGCCATGAATTTTCAGGCATTGTCACCCGTTGGCGCTCGTGGTCCTTGGCAATTCATGCCCGAGACTGGAAAGTTGCTTGGATTGCGAGTTGACGAACGCGTTGATGAACGAATTGATTTCTATAAGAGCACTAAAGCTGCTGCTCAATATTTAGTTCAGATAAACAGAATGTTTAATAATGACTGGCTATTGACAGTGGCAGGTTACAATTGGGGACCAGGTAATATAACAAGGGTTTTGAACAAAACTAAAGGCGATAGCTATTGGGATATTAAAGATTTGCTCCCCCGGGAAACCAGAAATCATGTAATGGCTTTTATAGCCACAGCTACTTATTTAGAAAATAATTCTACTGCATTGGCTCTTGGGCGTTATCCTTATGGTATCAAAGCGCCACAACCTAATTTTGGCGCTTTCGCTTCTGCCTATGATGATAACCCAACTATAGAAAATGGCGTAATAACCTTTAAAGAAGGGCAACCCAAAATTGCCCCCTCCGAAATGGATGATATTGCGATACTAAAAGTAAAAGGAGCTTATCAATTGGATGTGATCAGTAAGCAATTGGACTTTGACATTACCACACTGCGCCGCTGGAATCCCGCCTTTGACACTGAAATTATATCCGCAGATGCGCCAATTTACTTGCGCATACCTGTTGATAAATTAGAAATGTTTATTCTTAAAAAAGGCAAAATTGTAAGAGAGTCGCGCGCATTTATTGATAAAAATACCGCCGCTTCAAACTAATATTTCATGCCACGTTATTTTATTCAGTTAGCTTATCGTGGCTGGCATTTTTGCGGATTTCAAAAACAAACAAATCAAATAAGTGTTCAAGGAGAGGTTGAAAAAGCTCTCTCCACTATCCTGCGCACCGAAATAGATACTACCACAAGTAGCCGCACTGATAGTGGAGTCCATGCTCTTCAAAATTATTTGCATTTTGATATAGAAAAAACACTCCCTGAAACTTTGGTTTACAATGCCAATTCTATCCTCCATCACGATATTCTTATTCATTCTATCAGGCAAGTAAAACCAGAGGCGCATTCCAGATTTAATGCTCAGGCTCGTACGTATGAATACATT
>JBBSPP010000262.1:0-4852 GCA_038258625.1 Chitinophagales bacterium | reverse complement strand
GCAAAAACGATAGAAAAAATATTGGGACCTGACTTTAAAGTAACCTCTTGTTTTGGGCACGTACGTGATTTGGAAAAAGCAAATATGGGTATTGATATTCCCAATGGTTTTGCACCAAAATACAAAGTGGCAGACGACAAAAAGAAAGTCGTGAAGGAAATAAAATCCCTAATGAAAAACGGCGAAGAAGTATGGTTAGCAACGGATGAAGACCGCGAGGGTGAGGCAATTTCTTGGCATTTATGCGAAGTACTTGACCTTGATCCAATAAAAACAAAACGAATTGTTTTTCATGAAATTACTAAGAATGCTATTTTAAAAGCCGTAGAAAATCCGCGAACGGTAAACCTCGATTTGGTAAACGCACAGCAGGCGCGACGCATACTCGACCGTATCGTTGGTTTTGAAATTTCGCCCATCCTTTGGCGAAAGATTAGTATGAAAAATAATCTTTCGGCCGGGCGTGTACAATCTGTAGCGGTAAGATTATTGGCCGAGCGCGAACGAGAAATTACCGCATTTACACCGCAAAGCAGTTTTAAAATTGTTGGTCAATTTTCGGCAGAAAACTCGGCTAAAAAACAACAAGCTTTCAAGGCTAACAACGCAAAAAAATACGAGAATGGCGCTGACGCGAAAACATTTTTAGAGTCTTGCAAAGGCGCGACTTATAAAATAGATGACATTCAAGTAAAGCCTGCAAAGAAAACACCTTCGGGGCCGTTTACAACTTCTACGTTGCAGCAAGAAGCGAGTAGAAAATTGGGCTACTCTGTACTCAAAACAATGGTCGTTGCCCAGAAATTATATGAGTCTGGTAAGATTACATATATGAGAACGGATTCGATGAACCTATCCGAAACCGCGTTGGAAGATATTAAAAAAGTGATGACCGAAAAATTTGGAGAGCAGTACAATCAGCCCCGAAAATTTAAAAGTAAAAACGATAGTGCACAAGAAGCCCACGAAGCCATTCGGCCTACAAGCATGGATGTGGAAGATATTAATAATAGCGACCAACAGCGCCTTTATACTTTAATATGGCAGCGCACTATGGCCAGCCAAATGGCAGATGCTCAATTGGAAAAAACGACGGCACACATTGGCATTTCTACCAATGAAGAAAAATTGGTAGCCCGTGGCGAAATGATCAAATTTGATGGTTTTCTTCGCTTGTATTTAGAAGGAACCGATGACGATGAAGAGAATGAGGATGAAGATGACGGCATGCTGCCAAACCTCAGCATTGGGCAAATATTAGACCTTGGAAGCCTCACGGCCACACAGCGTTTTACTCGACCACCCGCACGATTTACAGAGGCATCTTTGGTAAAAAGATTGGAGGAACTTGGCATAGGCAGACCGTCAACGTATGCGCCAACAATTAGTACAATCCAAAATAGAAAGTACGTAGAAAAAACTGAGCGCGAAGGCTCGCCCAGAAATTATGAAGTGCTTACACTTTTGCCAACTGATGAGATAAAAGAAGTAACCGAAACCGAAATTACGGGTGCAGAACGCAATAAATTATTCCCAACCGATTTGGGATTATTGGTGACCGACTTTTTGAAAGAGCATTTTACGCAGGTGATGGATTATGAATTTACTGCAAAAATTGAGCAACAATTTGACGAAGTTGCCGACGGAAATAAAGTGTGGAATAAAGTGTTGGATGAGTTTTACAATCCGTTTCATGAAACGGTAGAACAAACTTTGGAAAACGCCGAAACTGTAAGTGGCGAACGCTCACTAGGCGACCACCCCGAAACGGGCGAACCAATTATTGCACGCATGGGTCGCTACGGCCCTATGGTGCAAATGGGCAATCAGCAAGTAAATGAGGAAGACCCCAAACCAAAATATGCCAAGCTTCAGGCAGGGCAAAGTATAGAGACAATTTCGTTGGAAGAATCCTTGGTGCTATTTTTATTACCAAGAGATTTGGGCATGTTAGAGGAAAAACCAATTGTGATAAACATTGGTCGTTTTGGCCCGTATGCGCAGCATGATAGTTTGTTTTATAGCTTGGGCAAAGACCGCGACCCATACACTATTGAGTATGAAGAAGCCAAGGAAATGGTACTGGAAAAGCGAGAAGAAAAGAAAAAAAGCACCATTAAGATTTTTGAAAAAGAGAAAATAAAATTATTGATTGGCCCTTATGGCCCGTACATAAAAGTTGGATTGCGCAATTTCAGAATACCCAAAGAGCGACATGAAGATGCTGCCAACATTACGTTGGAAGAAGCGCAAGCAATGATTGAAGAGCACAAAAAAAATCCGCGCGGAAATAAAAAAGCAGCGCCTAAAAAAGCAATTACTGCAACTGCAAAGAAAGCAGCAACCAAAAAAGCTGCCTCCAAAAAACCAACACCAACTAAGAAACCAGCCCAAAAGAAAAAATAATGACTGGAGAGAGAAGACAACGAGAACCGCGACAACATATTGGCATGAGTGTGTATTACGATATTGTGGCGGGTGCAATTTATCTTTTACTTGCCGCGTTTTTATTGGCGAGTCCACCAAAAGGTGTGAACCCTGATTATATCCAAATCTTTATGTTTGTATTTGGCGCGTATGGTATTTTCAGGGTGGGTCGGGGTATTTTCAGGCTTTGGAAAAAGAAAAATGAATCACTCCGTGATTAAAAATTTTAGCATTTTCTTAAAGTACGATATGAATTTTTTTTGATGTATTCAATGTATAATTGTAATCCTATGTACAGAAATTTTGCATTCCTAAGTTTGGTAATATTTACCATGTTTTTTTCCGCTTGTAATTATAGTAATAATGATAAAAAAGATACTCAAACATCGGGCTACATTCAGGTGAGTATAGATGAAACTTACAGACCCGTAATGGAGCAGGCAATAAAAGTATTTGAGGGTCGTTACCCTGATGCACATATTCAGGCAGATTACAAACCCGAGGCTGATTGTATTCGAGATTATTTGGAAGATTCTACACGGGTAATTTTTGTAAGCCGTCATCTCACTGCCGAAGAGCAAGCCTATGCTGAGCAGAACAAAATTGTGAGCCGTACCCTCCCATTGGCTCGTGATGCTTTGGCTTTTGTGGTATCAAAAAATGCGCCTAAAAATGAATTTTCAGTAAAGCAAATTAAGGATATTCTTACTGGCAAAAGTCAAAGCGAGTATCAGCTAGTTTTTGATAATAAAAATAGTAGCACGGTGCGTAATATTATTGATTCCGTAATTCCTGGTCAGGAATTATCTGACAATATTTTTGCGACCAATGGGTCAAAAGAGGTTATTGATTACGTGGCCGAAAACCCGATGGCCATAGGCGTGGTGGGCGTGCCGTGGGTGGCAGATGTGCGCGATACCAATACAATAGAATTTATGACCAAGGTGCAAGTGGCAGGTATTTTGCCTGATACGGGCAAGGAATTTTTGCGACCTTATCAAGCTTATATTGGTTTAAATACGTATCCTTTCACACGTAATTTATATTTTATATCCAAAGAAACCTGGGTGGGATTGGGCACTGGCTTGGTCAATTTTTTGAGCCGCGATGGACAACTTATTTTTAAGCAATCAAAACTTTTCCCTCTACAAGTGAATGTATTATTAAAACAAACTTCTGTAAAACAGAATTAACGGTTTCAATTTAAACTTTGGAGCACAGAACTAATCAGAAAACACACTAAGAAATAAAAACAAAAACATGATGAAAAGAATAGCAATTTTAATAGTAACAGTCGCTGTTACAATAAGCGCTTTTGCACAAGACAAGGATAAGGGCATAAAAGATTATGAATATCAGAAATACCAATCTGCCATACAAGAGTTAACGCCCCTAGCTGAAGATGATTACGCCAATTATTATTTAGGCCTTAGCTACATTGGCTTGGAAGATTTGGAAAAAGCCAAAGCTATATTTCAAAAGCACGCAAACGAACCGGCGAATATGGCTGGGTTGGCGCGGGTTATGTTTCTCGAAAATAAAGATGCAGAAGCAAAAGCGATGCTTGAAAATGTAATTCGAAAAGCATCGCGCCGTGATAAGCGTCCGTATTTATATGCCGCTGATGCCGTTACTTACACCGATGGTGGCGACCTTACCAAAACTCATGAGTGGTACGATTATTACTTAGAATGGAAAAAAAGTGGCGACGTATTAATTCGCAAAGGAGATGCTTTTAGAAAACAATTGAACGGAGGCGATGCGATGACGAGTTATCAAAATGCTGTAGCGCAAGGAGGCGATGCGTCACTTTCTTATTACAAACAAGGAAACCTTTGGTACGCTTCTAAAACATACGATAGCGCCCTTGCCCTGTACGGCCGCGCTACCGAGGTGGATCCCAAAAACCCATTGCCCTACTACGACCTTTCGTATGCTTTTTACAAAATAAACCGCTACGATAAAGCAAAAGAGAACATAGAGAAATACTTGGAATTATCCGATAAAAGCGACGAGGACAAAATGCAGTATGCCAACATACTTTACTTATCACAAGACTATGACGGGGCGATTGCTAAGATGAACGAACTGCTAAACTCGGGTGTAGAAAAGTCGTACATGTACCGCGTATTGGGCTATAGTTATCACGAAAAAAAGGACAGCGCAAAGGCACTTGCCAACATGGATATTTTCTTTAAAAAGCATCCAAAAGATAAACTCATAGCACAAGATTACTTTACCTACGGCAAGATACTAGCTGGCATAGAAGGCCGCAAAGCCGAGGCTACCACCTACTTTGAGCAAGGCATAGCCGCAGATACTGCCACAGATAAAGTGCCACTTTTGCGCGAAATAGCCGAAGGTTTTAAAGATGCCGATGATTATGCCAACGCCGCTATTTGGTACGAAAAAATTGCCAATACCG
>JBBSPP010000261.1:0-4876 GCA_038258625.1 Chitinophagales bacterium | reverse complement strand
GTTTATACAGGCATATTACCAATCACTCAAACCGAGGCTGGGCTAGCCGCCGTAATGGGGCACGAGGTAGCGCACGCCATTGCCGAGCATGGTAATGAGCGCATGAGCCAGGCACTTGGCATACAGGTATTGGGTGCGGCAGGCTCGGTAGTATTATCAACCAAAAGCCCCGAAAATGTAGATTTATTTAATCAATTATATGCAGGTGGTAGTCAATTGGGCATGCTTAAATTTTCGCGCAATCATGAGTTAGAAGCCGATGAAATTGGGATGATTTTTATGGCAAAAGCTGGTTATAATCCGCAAGAAGCCATTGATTTATGGAAGCGCATGGCAGCCCGTGGCGGTGCACGTCCACCCGAAATTTTGAGCACGCACCCGGCAGAATCTACGCGTATTGCTGCTTTGCAAAAACACCTAAAAAAAGCAATGGTTTATTACAAGCCATAATTATACATGAAAAATATCCCTTGGTACAAAAAGTGTTTGGGATATTTATTTCCTATGATGATTGCGCAGTACGAAAGTGATTATCACCCGCACCTTAAAATAAAATATTATCAAGGTCAAATACAGTTGGAAAGTGCCGATGCACTTTACTCAGACGGTCATCGCTACACGCCGTTTCGGTTAGCGTTTGATTATTTATTTAAAAAAAACAATCTGCTCAATGTCGAAAATTTTTTATTATTAGGCGCGGGTTTGGGTAGTGCGCTGCAAAGGTTGCAAAAAATTTATTCCGTTTTCCCCACCGCTACCTTGGTAGAATATGATGAGCAAATAATTGAGCTTAGTAAATCGTACGCAAACCTCAACGAAAAAAATAATGTTGAATTTATACAAGCTGATGCATACATTTTTTTGGATCAAAATGAAAAACAATTTGACCTGATTGGCATTGATATTTTTGAGGGGCTCACGAATAGCAATTTACTAAAAAAAGCAGTTTTTTGGCAAGGGATAAAAAAAGCTTGCACCCCAAATTCAACCATTATTTTGAATACTATTTTCACAAAAAAAGAAGAACTGCTTGAATTTGAACTTTTACTGAAAAGCTATTTTACTTTTCACCGAATAGACCAAAAACCAAATTACTTCTACATTCTAAAATTGAAAAAATAATATGGACAACCCAATTCTACAAGAATTAAAGAAACATCTTGGCAAACCATTCCAGAATATAAGCAGTGCTGCTGGCGGGCATTTGCAATACACCATTGAAGAAATTGATTTTGGAAAAGTAACAGCAAGCCTGCCCGTGCGCGATATAATTACCAACCCCAGCAAACAACTACATGGCGGCATGATGGCTATGCTGGTGGACGAAATTTCTGGGTTGGCATTTTATACGCAGGGCGTAAGTACAATTTATACCACGCTCAATTTGCACATCGATTATATGCGCAGTGCTTACCTCGGCGAAACGGTAACGGCAAAAGCCACAGTTATAAAAACGGGTAAAAAGATAGCCAACATCCACTGCGAAGTGCGCAACGCCGATGGAGTAATGTTAGCGTTTGGCACAACCAACCTAGCGAATACAGAGCGGGAAATTCCTGCATTTATAAATTCATAGCATATTTTAGCCGCTCCATAATGCTCAATGATAAAAAAATAGTAGTGGTGCTACCCGCGTACAACGCAGCTTTGACCTTGGAAAAAACGTATAACGAAATTCCGTTTGACATTGTTGATGAAGTCGTATTGGTTGACGACCGTAGTTCGGATAATACCATCGAGGTAGGTAAACAGCTCGGCATCAAACACATTATTATACACGATGTAAATACTGGCTACGGCGGCACTCAAAAAAGTTGTTACAACCGCGCGCTCGAACGTGGCGCCGATATTGTAATCATGCTCCACCCAGATTATCAATACACGCCCAAGTTAATCCCCGCCATGAGTAGCATTATTGCGCAGGGGTTGTACCCCTGCGTGTTGGGATCGCGCATTTTGGGTAAAGGGGCTTTGCATGGCGGCATGCCGATGTACAAATATATTGCCAATCGATTTTTAACGCTCACCGAAAATATATTAATTGGTCAAAAACTAAGCGAATACCACACGGGCTACCGCGCTTTTTCGCGCGAAGTTTTAGAAAAAATTGCCTACAACAAAAATGACGACGACTTTATTTTTGATAACGAAATGCTGTCGCAAATATTTATGGCGGGCTACGAAATTGCCGAAATCACCTGCCCCACAAAATATTTTGAAGAGGCAAGCAGCATCAATTTTAGCCGCAGTATGAAGTACGGTTTGGGTGTGTTGCGAGTTTCGGTGCAACACTGGCTGCACAAAAAAGGAATAAAGAAAAGTACGATTTACAGCTAAGGTTGTAAGCGAATAATCTTCCAAGCCGCTCCTGTTTTTTTATACGAAAGCCTGTCGTGCATTCGTCCTTCGCGGCCTTGCCAAAATTCAATTTCTGTGGGCTCTAGGATATAGCCGCCCCAGTTCGCGGGCATCACGGGTTTTTCATTTTCATATTTTTTTAGCATGTTTTCATACTGCTCGGTGAGCGCTTGGCGCGATGCTATTTCTTGGCTTTGTTGCGATGCAATTGCTCCACATTGACTTTCTATTGGGCGAGATTGAAAATACGCTTCCGAGACTTCCTTAGACACTTTTTTTACAGTCCCGCGTATGCGCACTTGGCGTTCAAGTTCTTTCCATAAAAATACGAGTGCTGCGGTGGGGTTAGCGGTCAATTCTTTTCCTTTGGCACTGTTGTAATTTGTAAAAAAAACAAAGCCTTCCTGGCTCAATGATTTTAATAAAACGATGCGCGCGTCCGGAATATTATTTTGGCTTGTGGCCAAGGTCATGGCGTTGGGTTCGTAAATGGCTGCGGCTTTGGCATCGGCAAACCATTTTTCAAATTGGTTGATGGCATTTTTGTCCACCTCATTTTCATCGAGTGTACCCTGAGTATAGTTTTGGCGCAAGCCACTTATTTCGTCTCGTAACATAAATATTTAAAATAAAAAAAACTGAACACAAATGTATTCAGTTCTTCATTTAATTTCTTAATAGTCGGTTTCCTATTTCTTTTCGGGGTCGAGGTATTTTACCATGCAAAAAACGATACCGCCGGCTATTGCCACTGCATAAAAATAGCAGCCAAATGTGCCAATGGCATCTCCAACTTCTAGTACTGATAATATTGTATTCAACATAATTTTTTATTTTTTTATTAATGCTCTAAACGAACGGTTGGCAAATATAGCGTGATGACCTTTTTATAGAGTGGTGTAATTATTATTTTTTCAAAAAAAAAATTGGCTTACTCTGTATCTAATATTTTGAGTCTTGATTCTTAGGCAGTGAAAAAATACTAGCTACTTACTACGAATATTACTCTCTTTTTCTATGACGGAATTTGAATACAAACCCTGCCTGAACAATTGATTTTCCGTATCCCGCTTCAATATAAATTGCATTCCGCTCGCGGAAATAAAGGCGGTAACCAATTGAAAGTTCGGCAGCGATGCCACTAGGTTTTTTAAAAAACGAATTGAACGTGGTGTCCTCAGGCGGGTATTTGGTAAAATCTTCAACCTTCCAAATGTTGTAACCCATGCCACCGCCCATGTAAATATCTGAGCGGGGGGTAACACGCCAATGATAATTGAGGCGGAGCATCAGCGCAATATCATCAACCACTGTACCGTATTTTACAAATAAATTTCGCTGGTGATATTCATCAAATTTGAGCTGCTCAAAGTCAGAAGTATATTTAATGTAAGTAGCAGATAAGCCAAGGCTAAGCTGGCGAGTAAGACCATATTCGGCTTTGAAAATTAGCGGACCCACCCCAACCACGCGGTACTCTACCGCATCTTTCCAACGGTCAAACCGTTTATTATCCAAGCGCGGAAAACCGTAGCCATAGCTAAAATGAATTTGCCCGCGGTCGTGGGCTTTGGTATCCCAATAATATTCAAAGCGATCAGCTTGAGCATTTTTGGCAAAAAAAGCACCGCAAAAAAGCAGTATAAATAGGAGTGAAAGCTTTCGCATAAATTTGTGATTTTAAATCGGATACCAAAATAATGAAATATTAGGGATATACAGAAATCGTGGGTGGTTTTTATCCTAATTAATTTTTTCATTCGTCTAAAGGCGGAACAATAATTGACCTCAAATCATTAAATTGCTAATTAAATGAAGAAAATTTGAAAAGCAATTAGAAAATAAACCCTACCAAAAAACAGGCCATATTGTTAACCTCACTTCTTGCGCGATTGGCTTACTATTGAATAAATTAAAAATCGTTAGAAAATGTTCGACCTACAATTCAGATCCTGACGCAACAACATTTTATAAATCAATAAAAAATGAAACGCATTTTCATACTACTAATATTGCTAGGCAATGGGCTACATGCCCATTGCCAGCAATTGTTTACGCACATTCCGAATCGCAATTTCGCCAGAGTTTATCAAGTAACCGAATTGAATCAACTTTACTACTTTGTATCAAACCAAGCTTATGAAATTAATAATATAATGACATACGGTTATCATATCCATAAAACAGATTTGAATGGCATGATATTGGATTCGCTGTTGTTAATGGGGGCAGCATCACCCGACCTTATCAATATCCGAACGGATAATAATCTGCTGTGCCTTTACGTACTAACAAACTCGATACGCAATAGTAAGCAGTTAGCCACACAATTTAGCCTTGGCCGTTGGCGCTATGATAGCAATTTAAATTTTGTAGATTCCTTTAGCGTAGCTATCCCGCAAACCGGATTTTGCGCAGGTAATACTTGGTACACAGAGCGGCATGGTAATAGAATAGTTTATGTAAATGCAGGTGAAGACACTACAATAACGGCATCAACTTATCTCTATCAAGATAG
>JBBSPP010000260.1:0-4884 GCA_038258625.1 Chitinophagales bacterium | reverse complement strand
TTTTATTTTTTTGGTTGTGAGTTGTAGCAATCTAGCTATCGCATCTATAAACAAAGCGTGGTTTTTGATAAGTGCCAATCTTCCTATAATACCAATGGCCACTTCATCATCAGCTAGTTGATATTTCTGACGAAAAGCAGTTCTTTTCTGTTTTTGGTTTTCTGCAAATTTATCCAACTCCAAGCCCAATGGTATCATGTTCATTTTTTGAGGTTGGCAGATTTTAAAATCTTGTAGTAATTCTTTTTTTTGCAAATTACTTATTGATATAATTGCTGATGAGAAGGAGGCAAGAAAACGCTCAAGAAGGATGTAAATGTTGGTTTTTAACTTGCCAAAATAAGAGTGGAAATAATGCCCATGATAAGTATGCACTATCACAGGCACACCTGATAGCTTTGCGGCTATGCGCCCTATCAACCCAGCCTTTGCCGCATGTGTATGTACTATATCGGGCTTAAACTCTTTTATTATTTTACGGATTTCAAAAAAGGATTTTATATCATCAGTCAAAGATGGATTTCTAAGCAGAGAATCTACTTTTCTGAAATTTAGATTGTTCTCTATTAATATTTGGTCAAATTCTAATTCGCCCTTATCGGCTTGGCCAACGAGCAATAACGTTTCGTATTTGGGCGCAAGATATTTGGTCAAATAAGAAGCATTGAAAATTGGACCTCCCAAATTTGCTCGGTTTAGTATGCGCAATACTCTTGGCATTTATGCAGAAAAAGAATTGGAAATAATAGTAAACGTTTCGGTAAGCGGAATAGATTTTGAGGTGGCTACCTTCTGTGTAGAATCAATAAAATAACCTATACCACTATGTTCGCCATTTTTAATTGCTACAAAAGAAACTTTGGGTTTTAATAAGGATGTAATGTTTGTCAATGAAGAATTGATTGTAAAATCATCAGTAATATCTTTTGCATAAATCAGCTCTACAAATAAGCTATTACCTCTATTGTCAATTTCAAAAATTGTATCCCCATCACTTCCCTTATAACTTTCTAATAATTTTTCGCAAGCAGCTGCCTCATCGGTTGACCTAAATCGTACCAAAAAATCTCTTGACATTCTGGGTAGTACTTCTTCGTAATTTGTAATTCCCAATTCTTTTAAAGAGTTTACATGATTATTCAATCGCCAATAATACGTAATGTGCTTGTGTGGCAATTGGTGCAAACCAGTGGCTATATAAAATTGATTGCCCGTGGACAATAATTTGCCCATAAACTCGTCGTATACTTTTAAAATATCCAATAAAGGATCCTGCCCCTTGGGGCAATACCATTCTGGGTTACTATTCTCAGACTCGCAGACGGCGGCATTGAACATATAATGGTGCTGAATATGTGCGCCTGAATTTAAAAAAATACTTGAAAAATCTGGCTTATGTTTTAGTTGTTGATTCCAAAAAACATCAATCAAAATTTTATCCAAAATGATGGCTTTGCCGCCGGCCTTTTTAACCTTGGCGGCCGCACTGAGGTACGAAGTCCATTTTGTAATGGGCACAAAACTCAAAAAGCCTTTTAGCAAATTAACCAAAGAGCCTTTTGTTACTTTTTCCTGTGCATTATCGTTTACCAGTTGCGAAACAGCAGTGGATACTTTTTGTAAAAGTGGCGAGCCAGCGGCCTTAGTTTTTGTCCACGGATCGGGTACAAAAAACTTAGGATGTTTTAAATTATTAACTGCGTTAAAAGGTGAAATTGCACCCACACTCAATCCTTTATCTTCGGCTACATTCCATAATTGTTTTACATTGGGATGGTCCACTATATCGCCCAATCTAAAAATTTTGTGCTCTTCAAAAGTTTTACCTGTATGCAATGTTACCCATTGCACCCAAGGCTCCCATAGCTCGTATTTGTCTTCCGAAGTCGTTTGGCAATAGCCCTGCGCGTCAAATATTTTTTTGAAATTGGGTAGTAATCCTTTTTGATTATACTTCTCAATGTACTCAAAGTTAATCTCGTTAAGTCCTACTAATATTGTTTGTTTTCTCATACCAAGGTTAGAAGGGGCAAATATACCATTCCCAAACTTTATTTATCGGCAATTCTCAGATTCAAAAGAACTTGGATTATTGATTTTTATCAATTTCGTTGAAGGCCTTCCTTTTGAAAAGGGCATTCATCATTACCAAAAAAATAAGAAAATAAGGTAGGAGTGGAATTTTATAACGCACAATCGTTCCGAAATTACCAGTGATACCAATTGGAATAGCTAGCAACAATGTAAATAATAGGAAAAATAATAAGTGACGGTGTTTTAAAAGTTTTGGGATAAAATAAATACTACGACTCTTAAATAATACCAACAATGAAAACCCAAAAAAGAAAAAGCTCTCGAATGCTGATATTAGCATCAACGGATTTTTCACTTCCCATATCCAGGGTCTGAAAAGGGTCACACTGATAGATTTCGGTATTAAGCCCAATATTCTGATCGGATTATCAAGGTCAGTAACTTTGATGCCTATATCAAATGATGAGTCGCCCTCCACAACATTCGTACCTTGACCAACATTAATTCTTATCATATCCTCTAGTTGTTGCTGAAGAATATCTGCAATAATTATACTCCCTATAAAATATATTAAAGGAACGGCCACGATAATAATAGCTATTGAAACAAAAAATTTGAGAATGCGCATTTTTGCAAATCTTCCTGTATTCCAATAAAATGATAGCACATAAATAAAAAATGTAGGAACTAGAATAAGGGGAATATAGGATTTAATACCAGCTGCAAAATAGAAACTGATGGCCGCGAGGAAGATATATTTGAGGTGAAACTTCTTATTGATAAAAATTCGTATTAAAGCAAAGATTAAGAAACAATTGAAACCCACGCTCAATGAATCTTTATTAATGCCAGTAGCCCAAAAAACAACGGAGGGGATAAGTAAAAAAGCCAAATAAATCCATTTTTCAAACTTCGGAAATATTTCGGCCCATGCTTGGGCCACCTTAATGGAACCTAGCAACGAAATGGCTGTAAAAAATACAGAGGTTGGCAAATATTGAAAAAAACTAAAGAAGCCAAAAAAGGTAGAAAATTTCATTACCAAATAGTTTGGTCCATTGTAGGCATCAATATAATCGTGTTGCGCCAATAAGAATTCTTTAAACTTGGCAAAAATATCAGCCCCACTTGTCATAAACACATCCCACAAATACCTTGGTTGTTCAAGTATCAACTCGCCCCACATTACACTTCGCCAGTGATAACTAAGTGTATCGCCATAGCCGTAGTATAATTTATAAACAGCGGCGTAGGCAAATATTGCAAAAATTTTTAGGGCCGCTCCCCAAAGTATTAAGCGGCGGGTGGAGACATTATCTTTATACTTCCTGTTTACATAATACAGTATGCATACAAATAATATAACAGCATAGAAAACTCCTAATAGAATATCGATTGTACTTTCTAACACAGAAATGTAAATATAGCTAAGATTAAATAGTATTGAAACATGGCAATTCTTGTGCTGAGTTAAAAAGGTGAAGCTATTAAATTAATAATTCTTTCCAAGAGTGTAGCACTGTTGTAATCTCATATCGTTGTTTAATTATATCACAGTTTTTTTTCATAGATTGGCGCAGTTCCTCGTTATGTAATAAATCTATGGTGCACTGTGCCCACATTTGCTCTTTGGGCATAAGCGGGCTATTATCAAATATTTCTTGGCCATCAAAGCTTGGCAACAAAAAGCCATAAGGAGATTTTAACGGTACATCTGTTGATGCCAACAAATTTGATTCGGGCAATAATATCTCGCGTGGACCCGTTTTGCAATCGCTAATTATACAGGGAGTTTTACAAATTAGTGCTTCAATCGGCGCATTGGGCAGTCCTTCAAAAATTGAGGGGAAGATAAATAATTTTGCATTTCTGTAAAACTTATAGGGGTTGGTTTGAAACCCCAAAAAGAAAACTTGATTTTGAATATTCACCGTGGGTTCGCCTACTTTATGATAAGTCAAACCAAGCTGTATGCACAGGTCATACAGGCGCTCGGCATAGCTGCCAACGCCCAGGATTACCAATTTAGTATCTGGTTTTTGTTTTACAATCTCATTAAAAATCCTTAGTAAATGCCATTGGCCTTTATCAAATTCCAATCTGCCGGAGTGTACCAAAACGTCCTGCGCGAATAGTGCCTCATAGTTGCCTAATGATTCTTGCGCTAGCGTAGTTATTCCTTGTATGTCATATCCATTCTGAATAAATTTACTTTGCTGCAGCTTGTAGGTTTCTTGTATCATCAAGGCCGTTGTTTTAGAATTAGATACCACCGTGTCTGCTTTTCTTAATATCATTTTAAAAAGCCACAAAGGCATTTTAAAATACGCTGTTTTTTGATAATAGCTTATGGGGTTGGTACGGATGCAAATAATTAAATTACATCCGAACAATATTTTGGTAATATACCCTACGATATAAGAAAAATGTAGAAAACACAAAAGGTTAGTATGGCGACTAATACCGGCCTTTTTTAGTTTATAAGGAATCAATAAAATTCGCCATGCTTTTTTTAATAAATTGCTTTTGCTGGCTAGCGTGCTAAACAAATACACAATTCTAGACGAATCAATGGCATAAGCATTCAGTGGTTCTAGGCAGATTACCTTTTCAATCTCTTTTAATCTAGAAATGTAGCTTATTTGGCGTTCTGCGCCACCGCCGCCTAAATTATTGACTAATATAAAATTCTTTTTTTTGTCAGGCACAGCGTCAATTTAATTTATCCATTTATCATACCACATCTGAAACATCAGGAGGTACCAAATTTTTTCGGCACGTTCTTTTTTTCCGTTATAAAATGTATGTATGATTTTTTGAACTTCTTCAATATTAAAAATATTTTGCTTT
>JBBSPP010000259.1:0-4896 GCA_038258625.1 Chitinophagales bacterium | reverse complement strand
TTGGCCAAGTGGAGGATGATACAAAAGATTTGAAACCCATGGTAGATTGGGACGAACTCTATGAACAAAAATATATAGGCGTTGGCCTCATGGGATTGATTAAGCACCCTGGTGCGGAGTTCAATTATTCCTTCCCACAGAAATTTTTTATCAAGGAAAAAACAAAAAATAGAAAAGAACTACGCATCCAAAAAGTAAGACGCTGGGATGTATTTGCTCGATATTACTACCACCGCAATTTCCATCACAACGCCATGCTCACCGCAGGGCGCACCTGGCAACGCTCATTAAAAAATGATAAATTTTTTATATCTCAAGCCGATGTTGGTGTGGCGCGTACGTTTTATACCAATCCAACGTTTGCGGTAGAAAATGGCGTGGTAAAACGCAAATATCTAGCGGGTGATTTTTATGCCAGTTTTAATTATCGATTTGGTTTTGGAAAACATATTCAATTTCAAAACGAAACTTATCGATTTTATTCATACTTCGGCATCATGAATTTTGCGCCCTACAATAATTTGTATTACTCCCGATTGGTGGTAGGATTAAACGTCAATAAATTTTTAAACAAAAAGAAATGAGAAAAATAATTTTTATACTATCCGTGCTATTTCTTTTTTCTTGTCAAAAAGATACGTTGCCGTTATCAAAAACTACCGACGAAATTTTTTATGTAAAGTCAGAAAAACAAACATTGCCCGTGCGGGTAAAAGGAAATTCTGAGTCGAAAGTTTTTGTGATTTACATTCATGGTGGCCCTGGCGACCCCGGTATTTGGGAGCATAACACCGATCAGAGTATTTCTTTTTTACAACCCTATTATGCCGCCGTTTTTTTTGATCAACCTTACGCTGGTTTTGCGCAGGGCAATAATGTGGCTACCGCTACTGTGAGCACCTTTACCACAGCGGTAAATGATGTGGTGCTTACCATCAAACATCGGTTTGGCAATGACATTAGCATTTTCATTTTGGGCCATTCTTGGGGCGGCTTTGTAAGCTCCGCGTATTTGTCCACTGATGATTATCAAAGTCAAATTAAAGGCTGGATAAATATTGATGGCGCGCACAATTATTCATTGGGCGATACGTTGGTAGGCACTAAAATAAGAGAAGTAGGCGCACGCCAAATTGCGCAAGGCATTAATACTGAAAAGTGGCAACCCATGATTCAATATGTGAATGATAATCCACCCAATGGTAAATCAAAACGCTCCAACAATATAAATTCTTGCGGCTTTGATGCTATGAATTTAATGGGCGACTCTACCAACGAAAGTTTTAATTTGGAGATAGGAAAAATTATTTTGGGAAATTATCAACCATGGGCCTTCACAGCATGGGTGAGTAATTTGATAGTGACCAACACGCAAGATTTGAATCAACTAGCCCTAAACAATGAGATGAGTTCTTCGCTGAATAAAATAAAAATTCCGGTGCTGAATATTTACGGAAAATATGATTGCATAGTACCACTTGGCTTGGGTCAAGATGTGATGGACAATGTTGGATCTAGCTGGAAAAAACTAGTCATCATGCCCAAGAGCGACCACAACCCACAACTCTCCGAACCAGTGGAAACGCACCAAGAAATTCGGGATTTTGTGGAGATGTTTAAGTAGGTTTCTCTGCTGTAAAAATACAATAATTCCACAGCCCGCGTTTCCAACATTGGTATTGATAATAGGCACTCCATAGGTTTTGGTGTTTGCCCTTTCTAATTCGTAAAGCACGAAAAATTACGTCAATAATATAACCAGGAATAAAAATGTAGTACAATCTTTTGATGCTTGGTACTACATTTATTGTAACAATTTGCTTTTTAATATTGGTAAATCCTGCCTCGCTAAGTTTTTCTTCAAACTCCTTTTCATATGCAAAGTTGGAAACGGCCCAACTGTCTGCCCATTTTTTCATGGCGGCTTTGTTTTTGGCTTCTTCGTCGGTGTTGAGTTTTGGCAAATTATCTCTCCAAAAAAAATCGAGTACTACCAATATACCCGCTTTTTTAAGTAATCGAAAAGATTCGCTTAGCACGTCAATTTTATCTTCGGCATGGCAAAAACTTTCAATGCCATACACGGCATCATACGAATCACTGAGCAACTTGGTGTGGCAATAATCTTCTTTGTAAAATTTCACTTTTTCTGCGAGGCCCAACCGTTCGGATTCTTTGTTGGCTTGTAATACCTGCCGCTCGGCGATGGAAATTCCGTCTATGCGGCAACTATATTTTTGGGCTAAAAATATAGCGGGTCCGCCTATACCACAGCCCAAATCGGCCACGCGCATAGCAGCATGTAATTGCGCGTATTTTCCTACTTTTTCTGTAGTATTATTTATAGCTTGCTCGTGGTTTTTAATCCCTTTTTGCCAAAAACCATAGTGCAAAGAACGGTGTTTCTTCAGGCCCCAAATTATTTCATAATCTTTTTGCGAGCCATGATAATATCGCTCTACTTCTCTGAGATATGCCTCGTTGTCAGCCATGCTGCGCAATTTAAGAATTAACTTTGTATCCTATCATTATGACCGATATAAATAGCCGAACGGATATAGAATTACTCGTAGATACTTTTTACCGAAAAGTATTAATGGACAAAAAAATCAGCCATTTTTTTACAGAAGTTGTCCAATTAAATTTTGAAAAACATATGCCGAAAATGTATGATTTTTGGGAGACGACACTTTTTCATACCGCCGCTTATAAGGGCAATCCCATGCAAGTGCACAAAGCTTTGAACGAAAAATTGGCTTTACAAAAAGAACACTTTGATGTATGGCTTTCACTTTTTAAAAAAACGGTTGATGAACTTTTTGTGGGTACTATAGCCGAGTTGGCCAAGCAAAGAGCACAGTCAATAGCCATGGTAATGCAGCTCAAAATTGGTGGTGATAAGGTTGGATTGCTATAATTTTTTTTATACTTATTACCCTAATCAACATACACTCGCCTCAAATCCAAATTTTCTACAGGGGCTACTACCAACGGAATTTTTTCTACGCGCACGTTGCTACTGTCTAGCCCAAAACTACTTTCCTCGCTAATGCTAATTCTTTTTAGTAAAAAGTACAAACTCATTATTCCTTTTTCGGTATTGGGCAAATCATTATCGTGGCTCAGGAATTTTTCCATTACTATAAATTGAAAATCGCCTGGCACTTTTCGCTTGCTGAGTGATGGATAATGGCTGGCAATATTTACCTCTTTATTTTTTACCATATTTTCAACCACCTCGCGAAACATGAGATTTACTTTTTGCTCTATCCGGAAGCCTAATCGCAAATCAATTCTGATGACTTCGTTGGGGATTATTTCGGTTACAATATACTCTTTTGTGTAAGGATCATCCTGAATATCTACGTGTACGAACCAATAAATGCTGGCGCGTTTTGGTTTTTGATATAGGATGGAATAAATGATTTTGTTCTCTATCTCGCGCGGATTATTGGCACTCGTGAGGTACACTAAATGTGTGGCGTATTTGCTCACGCTATTGTCTGTACTCAAATCCTGGATGGTAGGCAAATACTCTTCGAGCATGGTAAACTCTACGTATCGGTTTTTTATTTTTCGTGCCTTGAACCATACATACATTACGCCAAAAAGGAAACCAGCAATTAAAAATGTAGCAAAACCGCCCTCGGGGAATTTTTTGATATTAGCAATTAAAAACCCAAGCTCGATGAAAAGATACACGAATAGGAAAAGGTAAATGAGAGACTTTTTTACTCTTTTTAAAACCATGAAATTGGCAAACAAAATAGTCGTGCTCAGCATAGTGGTGACGATGGCAAGCCCATAAGCCGCCTCCATTTTATTGGCACTTTGAAAATATAATACTACAAACACACACCCCACATACATCATCCAATTGAGGCCCGGTATATAGAGCTGCCCCATACTATCGGTGGGAAATTTGATTTTCATTTTGGGCCAAAGATTTAACCGCACCGCCTCGCTGATCAACGTAAACGAACCCGAAATCATAGCTTGGCTAGCAATAATGGCGGCGAGCGTGGCAATAATTACGGCGGGTAGTACAAACCAATGCGGCATCAAATCAAAAAAAGCATTGACGCCGTTGGCCTCAATAAAATCTTCGGTCATGGTGCGGCCATCGTATTTTGACAACAAATTTGCCCCTTGCCCAAAATAATTTAGCAGCAAACATGTTTTTACATAAATCCATGAGTACCGAATATTAAGCCTACCGCAATGACCCAAATCTGAGTACAAAGCCTCCGCCCCTGTGGTACATAAAAATACCGCACCCAGCAACCAAATTGCCCCGGGGTACTGAGCCAAAAAAGTGATTGCGTACCAAGGATTCAGCGCACGTAGTATGGTAAGGTCATGCGCCATGCCCAAGAAGCCAAACACGCCCAACATAGTAAACCAAACACCCATAATAGGACCAAAAAATTTTCCAATGGAACTAGTGCCGAATTGCTGAATGACGAAAAATAAAGTAAGAATTACCAATACAATGCCTACAATAAACGACTGCTCAATGCCATGCAACGCAGGCAACTCCCGCAGGCCTTCCATAGCGGAGGTAATAGAAATTGGCGGGGTAATAATACCATCCGCCAGCAGCGCCGCGCCGCCAATCATTGCGGGGATGACTAACCATTTTTTGCGCCGCCGCACCAAGGCATACAGCGCAAATGTGCCGCCAGCGCCATTATTATCGGCACGGAGTACGAGCCATACATACTTAATGGTGGTTTGTAAAGTAAGGGTCCAAATAATGCAGGAAAGACTGCCCAATATAAGCGCCGGGCTGATAGCTAAGCCGTGGCTAATTGCATTAAAAACATACAAGGGCGAGGTGCCAATATCGCCATAAATAATGCCCATGGCGATTACTAAGCCCGCCGCGCTTAGTTT
>JBBSPP010000258.1:0-4948 GCA_038258625.1 Chitinophagales bacterium | reverse complement strand
GTGGGCGCACTAGCCGCTTGGCCATTGAGGAGGCGCGAAAAAAAGTTGCTCATTTATTAGATTGCCAACCCAGCGAAATATTTTTTACTTCATGTGGCACAGAGAGTACCAATACAATTTTCCAAGCGGCCATTCATTCATTAGGTTGTAAGCATATTATCACATCGCCCATTGAGCATCATGCCACGCTGCATTCAGCAGAAGTACTTTGCAAACAATTTGGCATCGAATTACAATTTGCCAAGCATGATGCTGCTGGACAAATTGATTACAATCATCTGGAAAAAATAATTATAGAATGCAGCCAAAAAGGAAACACTTTCGTGAGCATTATGCACGCCAATAACGAAATAGGTATTGTAAATGATATAGAGCGGATAGGTAATTTTTGTAAAAAGGAACATGCTTATTTTCATTCCGATATGGTTCAAACTGTTGGGCATTTTCCAATATCGCTGCAAAAATTACCCATTGATTTTGCCAGTGCATCAGCACATAAATTTCATGGTCCAAAAGGGAGTGGGGCTTTATACATAAATAAAAATGTAAGCATTAATCCATATATACTGGGCGGTGGCCAAGAGCGAAATATGCGAGCTGGTACCGAGAATGTAGCGGGCATTGTAGGTTTTGCCGCAGCGTTGAATTTTGCCAATGCTGAAATGGAAACAGAAAACGAACAAACGCTACAGCTGAAAAATTACTGTCTGGAAAAACTTCAAAATGCAATTACTGACTTGACAATAAATGGGACAGTAAAACATTCTTTACCGCGAGTAATCAGTGTACTGCTACCAATCAATGATAAATCGGAAATGCTACAAATGTCGCTTGACATCCGAGGCATAGCCGTTAGCGGCGGCAGTGCTTGTAGCAGCGGAGCTTTGGGTGGCAGTCATGTTATCAATACTATATCTGCTACACCTGGAGTGCCACTTCGTATTTCTTTTTGTAAATGGAATACGCGCGAGGAGGTTGATGTTTTCGTAGCCGCGCTAGTTGATATTCTTAATTAATTTCTTCTTCCTCATCACTCATCGTGGAAAGAACAATAAACTCTACCCGACGATTATTATCATTTGCATTCTCAACTCGGCTGGATGATATTGGCGAGTTACTTCCCAAGCCCCAAGCGGCAAGTCTATTTTTTGGGGCATTGTAGGCCAGCAATAAATCCATTATATATTTTGCTCGCATCTCAGATATGTTTTTATTATTTTTTTCGTCGCCCGTCTTGTCAGTATGGCCAGTTACAAGCACGTTTGTTTTATCAAATTTTACAATCAGCCCAGCTAGTTTTTTTATCTCGGGGTTAATATTATCCATCGGCAAAATTCCCGAACTGCTATATTTAATATTATCGGGGAACAATACCTTAATACTATCCTGCAACATAATAATTTGCGCACTGGGCAGTTGTTTTTTAATTTCGTTGGCCATTTGCTTCAAATAATCTTGTTGGCTCAGTACTTCTTTTTTTTCTACAGCAATAATTCTTGGCGGCGGGGGAGTTAATGGAGCGCGCTGTACTATTTCTATTTTTGATCGTGTGGGGCCATCATAATTATAGCACCCTAAGTTGGCGCAACAAAATATTAAGAAGGCGGCGTAGGTGATTTTTTTCATTATGAACTGTCAATTTATTTTTCGGAGCTATATAAAACTACAAATTCAACTCGCCTGTTTTTGACGCGTCCTTCTTCGGTATCGTTTGGTGCTAATGGTTTTTTTTGGCCTAGGCCCCAGGTAAAAAGTCGTTCCGGTTTAATAGAAGCGTTGGTTAAATAGTATTTCACATTATTAGCTCTTGTGAGGGATAGTTGCACATTACTTTCCATATCACCGGTGCTATCCGTATATCCTGCTATTAATAAATTTGTCTGATTAAATTTCTCAAGTATTTTACCAAAACGATTTAGCTTTTCTTCAAACGTATTTTTAAGGCTTGCCGATCCTTCATCAAAAACAACATTATCAGGGAAAATAACTTTTATGCTGTCTTCCACTATGCTCACCTCGGCATCGGGAAAAGCACTTTTTATCTCGTTATAATTTTCGTTTATATAATTATTTTTCTTTTGAGCCACACGGCATGACGATACAACGATTACTATTAAAATACATAAAAGCCAATATCTTCGTGCGGTTTTCATATTTACAGCTGTGAAAATAGCTAAAAATTACGTATTGCTGATGATAAAATCTCGTAATTCGTTATGTGTAATTGGCACACCCTTAATCTTATTGTAAGGCGTTATGGCACAATTATATTCTGCTTGAAGGATTTTGCTGAGCTGCCCATTATTTAGTTCGGGCACAATAATTTTATCAAAATTCTTCAAAATATCACCCAAGTTCTTAGGGAAGGGGCGAATGTTTCTGAGATGAAGTTGTGCAATTTTTTTACCTTCTTTTCGCATTTTTGCCACTACCGAATGTGTAACGCCATAAGTAGAACCCCAACCCAATACCAACGTATCATCTTCAGCCGAGCCAAATTCAAAACTCGCCTCCGGGATAAAATCAGCAATTTTATCAATCTTTGCCTGTCGTGTTTTTATCATGTGTTCATGATTATCGGGATCGTAACTTACGTTCCCGCTAATGTCTTCTTTTTCCAATCCGCCCACTCGATGCTCTAAATTGGGCATACCAGGAATGGCCCATGAGCGAACCAAATTTTTGTCTCTCAAATAGGGCAAATAATTTTGAGGAGCATCATGGTTGTTTACAAGTTGCGTTTTTATGGCTGGGATTTCAGCTGCATTCGGGAAACGCCAAGGCTCAGAACCATTGGCAATATAACCATCGCTCAATAAAATAACGGGCGTCATGTGTTGTAGCGCAATACGGCAAGCTTCGATCGCTGCATCAAAACAATCAGAGGGCGAACTTGGTGCTATAATTGGCATAGGACATTCGCCATTGCGCCCGTAATATGCTTGCATTAAATCACTTTGCTCGGTCTTAGTGGGCAAACCTGTGCTGGGCCCACCGCGCTGAATATCAATAATAACCAAAGGAATTTCGAGCATAACAGCGAGTCCCATTGCCTCAGCTTTTAGCGCCATGCCAGGCCCAGACGTGGTGGTGATGCCCAATTGCCCACCATAAGACGCTCCAATGGCCGATGATATGGCAGCTATTTCATCCTCCGCTTGAAAAGTGCTCACATTAAAATTTTTGTGTTTGCTTAGCTCATGCAAAATATCACTCGCTGGCGTAATGGGGTACGACCCCAAGAATAATGATATATTTGCTTTTTGTGCCGCCGTAATTAATCCGTAAGAAAGTGCGGTGTTTCCCTGAATATTTCTGTATCGGCCTTTGGGTAAATCAGCTTTTTTTACTTCATAACGAGCAGAGTAAATTTCGGCGGTGATACCAAAGTTATAGCCCGATTGCAGTGCCTCTAAATTGGCATCGAGGATCTCTGGTTTTTTGCCAAATTTTCGTTCTAAAAATCGTTTGGTGGTATCCAACTTACGATTGTACATCCAGTATAAATACCCCAGTACAAACATATTTTTGGCACGATCTTTTTCCTTTATACCCAAAGTTGTATCCTTTAAGGCTTCGCGGGTTAATTTAGTTATATCAATTTTGTGCACATTATAGGTAGTCAGGCTATCGTCATCCAATGGATTTTCACCATCGGTATAATTTGCCAGGCGCAAATTTTTTGCGTCAAAACCATCCGTATTTAAAACTATAATCCCCCCTTTTTTTAGTTGTTGCAAATTGCTTTTGAGGGCTGCCGCGTTCATAGCTACCAACACATCACAAGCATCTCCCGGAGTGAAAATCTCGTTTGACGAAAATCGTAATTGGAAACCGCTGACACCCGCCAGCGTGCCTTGGGGTGCACGAATTTCGGCAGGAAAATCAGGGAAAGTGGATAGGTCATTGCCCATCAGGGCTGTGTTGTTTGTAAACTGCGAACCGGCAAGTTGAATCCCATCGCCGCTATCGCCAGCAAATTTTATAATGACTTCCTCTACTATTTCTACGGGTTTTGACATAAGGGGCAAATTTACTAAATGCCGCTGTATTTTTTAGTTTTGACTTTTTTTATTCTGATCGTTCAACGGAATATTTCCGTCGGCTACCACGGCGCGCAGGCCACCTTCAATATTCCGAATGTTATGAAAACCATTTCTTTTTAAAACTGATGATACGAGCACACTCGCCGTGCCCCCATTGCAGTGCAGGTATAAATTATGTTTTTCATCTAGCATTCCAATCTTTGCGGGGTCGGTAAAATCATTTACCGGCATATTTACTGCGCCTACAATATGCTCAACATCGTACTGGTGGTTTGGGCGTACATCGATTACAATTGCTTTTTCGTCGTGCTTTATATCTAGCATTAGTTCGTAGGGATCTACATTAATTATTAAATCAAGCGGAACATTTTCTTGCTGCCAATTCGCAAGATTTCCGTAGTGTACACCTTCAATTTTTTTTACAAAATCATCGTTGAATTCATTTAATTTTTCGGCACTTTCTTTGGGAGCAATCAAGATAAAACGATCCTCAACTTTACTAAAATAGTCGGCCCGTGCTTCAAAGTTTTCGTTCAGCACAATGTTGATGGCCCCTTGTACAAAGCCATCTACAAATGCCGATGTAGGTCGTGCATCTATAATTAATTTATTTTCGACAATTGCATTTTTTAATTCGTTTATTGTTATTTCTTTCATGCTGGATATACTTTTTTCTTAATATTATAGTTGGCATTTGCCTGTGTAAGGCATGTAAGTGTAAGATCATTTACACAAACATGTTTGGGCAACGTAGCGCAATAATAAATTGCATCGGCCACATCTTCGGGGCGTAGTGGGTCAAAACCTTCATAAATTTTATTGGCTTTTTCTTGGTCTCCTTTAAAGCGCACCACCGAAAATTCCGTCTCACACGCCCCCGGATTTATGGACGTAACTTTTAT
>JBBSPP010000257.1:0-4961 GCA_038258625.1 Chitinophagales bacterium | reverse complement strand
ATGGATTGACCAATGAGGAAATTGCTGTAATAGGTACAGAGAAGGTACAGTTTGTAAACATATTATTGCTCGTACCGCTTTGCGTACTAAGTAACATCATCGACATGGCATTTGCTGTACTAGTAGAGGCTACCGTCAAATTATTAAATCTAAAATAGTCCGATCCGTTTAATTGAATGACATGATAGTTGGTAGCATTGGTTGCGAAAGAAACCGTTGCCCCATTCCCATTAAACGTAACTGTATTGGTTGCACTTGCGCCGTTTACTTCGGGGAAAATTACTTGCTCGTTGTAGGTTGCAGTATTTACATTAAAAACTACTGGCGCGCTAATACCACAATTCATTGCCGTAGCCACTGCACCAAAACTTGTAAAGTTGGTTGCACTGGCAGGCAAGGTAGCATTGATAGTATAAGTACCCGCCAATGGCGCACAAGGGAAAACGGTCAACGGACCATTCCATACACTAGTATCATTGGGGCCACATACGGCGCGCACATAAAAGTTGGTAGGCTGAAATTGTGTAAGCCCTGTAATAGGAAAATTAATATTCGTAGTTACCGTTGGGTACGTAGCTACACCAGTTGGTGCGCTGCTTGCTGGCACTACTTCTACTTGCCATAGTGTGGCTGATCCGTTTTCTGTCCAGCTAAGGTCGAGCGTACTTGACGTTACATTACTTGCCGATATTGCACTTGGGTTGGGGCAAGATACTGTAAACTCATAAGCACCCATATCGGGTACGGTTGCTGAACGTGGCGCGCCTATGTAATCAGTTAATATACCCAATGGCGTTCCTTTATTATCCATATTTGAATTGGAAGGCGTATAATCATTTAGGGCAGGATTTACAAAAATTGGATTCCGATTTTCACAACCAACCCCTACCGAAGGTGTAGAAGCCTGCCAATTAGCCAATGTTGCTTGGTTGGCCAACGCATTATAACCATAAAAGTTACTACCCACAGTACCCATAAATATGTTGTTGTGGCTACTCACTATATTACCCACTCCTGCCTGGTTATAAAAACCATGCTTGGTACCCGTGCCCGTGTGCACAATGCTAATATTATTATTGCGTACATCTTGGCCGAGTGATAATGTACCTAGTATAGAAATACCCCGAATCGTTCCCGTACCGCCAGCAGTAGGGTTATCTAACGATATGGTGTTATGATAAATTTTTAAGAAGTTGGCAGTTGATGGATAAATACCATAAATAGTACCATTCCCTCGCATGTCCGAAATTAAATTATTGCGGATAATATTCGCATTCGCATTACTTGTGGCATCGCCCAATACAAATATTGCATAACAAGTGCTTGTAGATGTTGGCGTACTCGTTAACGGATTATTGATATGATTTAATTCATAAACAGTATTAACCATACTTGCCGTATTATAAATTCCGTAAAACGTCGTTAAGGTCGTTCTGGTTGGTCGCGAAATATTACAGCCGCGCACCAATGCGTCGCGTTGATTTTGATGCCAAACACCATACAAATAAAAGTCTTCCAAACTGCAATCTATTACCCGATTGTTAGAATCTAAGTTGGAAACATTCCCATTCATCGCAATAGCATAATAACCATTTTTGGTCGTACAGCTTTGTAACAAATTATTATTACACGGTATCGTATTTGCGGTAGTGGCCGAAGTAAGCGATCCGCTAATTACAAAACCTGCCATTAAGCTACCCGTTACATTGGGTGCATTTTGGAATGTACAATTTGTAAATTGGTTATGACTCGCTCCGTTAAAAAGTTGCGTTGCAAAACCCCAAGTGGTGCCCATAGCACTAATATTCATACTATCAAAAATGAAATAATCTGCATCGTTTAATAATAAAGTTGCATAAGGTGCTGTTGCCGTTGTCAAGTTGCGAGTAAGATTGGCCGTGCCATGCCCATTAAAAGTAACCGTATTGGTAGCACTCATACCCATTACTGATGTAAGCGTTACTTGCTCATTATTTACTGCATTTAATACACTAAATACGACTGGCCCGCCAATACCACAACTTTGCATGATTGTATTTGCTTGGGCAAATGACTGAAAATTTGTACCCCCTTGCGCAAGGGATGAATCTATAGTAAAATTACCAGCCAAAGCCTGACAAACGGTAAACGTGTATGGCCCAATTTGAGCCGATGTATCGCCCGGTCCACAAATTGCCCGCACATAATAATCAAAAGTAAAAAGATTGGGCAAGCCGCTGAACGTATAGGGTTTGGCAGTAGCAATTACCGTAGGATTGCCCGTGGGTGTAAAGCCTGTCAACCCAATTTCAATACCCCAATTGGTGGCTACGCCATTCTCTGTCCAGTTCAAATCAGCGCTACTATTCGTAATATTCGTGGCCGTCAAATTACTCGGGAATGGACATTGGGCTAAGGTCGTAAATTGAAGTCCTTGCGAAAAATAGCTTGTATCGCCCACGCCACAACGCCCACGTACATATACATCGTAGGTTGAGTTTTGGATTAAGCCACTTATTACATAAGGTTTGGTGAGGGTATTAATTCTTATTCCGTTAGAAGGTATAGCTCCAGGAGTAAAACCTTGTGCGCCATACTCTACATCCCAACCGCCCGCTGGGTTGTTGGTATCCGTCCAGTTTACACTGGCGGTGGTTTGAGTGAGTGTTCCTACTGTAACAGCCGTTGGCGTTTTACATGGCAATGGAGAGGATAAAGAAAGTCCTAAAAATGACATATTAGCATCTTGACCAGAGTAGGTTTGAATACAGCCTGGGTAATCAGACCACGTACGGCCCAAAGTTGGCGAGATACTAATATTACTTGTGCTCATGCTAGAGCCAGTTTGAGAGCATACGCCAACATCTACAATTAATGTTTTTGTAGGGTCAAAAACAAATTGAGTGGTTAGTGGAATACCCATCCAGCCTTGTGCGTTTGAAGTACCAGTATAAGCAGCAGCACTAAACACAACTGTTCCTCCAGGGGTAAGAGTGGTAAGGGAAAGACTAGGCACATTCTGCTGTAATTTAATTACAAGGTTAGTCCAAGACGTAGTTGCATTTGCCGTAACGTTGAACCAAAGAGTATCTATTTGCCCAATATAAGCATTTGTAAAAATATTTGCCGGACAAAAAGTTTGTACACCTTTACCCGCAGCTGTACTCCATGGAAAAGAGTTGCTAGGTGATGCCGTTGTGCCATTGAGAAACGGTGGTATCTGCGCAAAAGCAGCCGTCAAACTAAACATTAAACACAAAAAAAGTAGTAGCGATTTCTTCATAATAATTTATTCTTAAAAAATGAAGCATAAATATAGATAGGGTATAAGCTAAAAAAATAAATTTGAAAAGAGATCACTTTATATATACTTTATAAAGTCGCTAATAAACGCGAGTCGTACTCGAAAATTTATTTATTTCTTATATCATATTAGCGTTTTAGAACAGTTTAAAGTAAAATAAAAAGGTTAAAATATTTTTAATAATATGCATATTTTATTTAAAAATGTCGCATATATTTCCAAGCAAATTGTAATAAAAATCTGACAAATTTGATAAATGATTTTTAACGTATTGAAAAATTAACTTGGTAAAAACTTATATTTGACCGAAGTGGGGAAACGGGCAGCCAATATTATTTTAGAAACCGAAAAGGAATTAAAAGCGCTAATTAAAAAAGAGAAGAAAAAAACGGCTCTTATACGATTAAACGCCGCCCTTGTAATTGTGCAGTATCCAGCGCTTACCCGAAATCAAATATCGGTAATGCTGGGTATAAATAAACGGAGCATGGAGCGGTGGCTGAGCAATTACAAACTTGGCGGCCTACAAGCCTACCTTGCCCTGAAGCCCAAAAGTCCAAAGAAAAGCGTGATCACTAAAAATGTGCACGAGGCAATTTCGGATAGACTACTGAATGAAAAAACTCCATTTAGGGGCTATAGCGATGCGCAAAAATGGATACTACAAGAGTTTAATGTGTTTATAAATTATCAAACGTTGCGCGCCTATATGATTCGGCACTTTGGTAAACGACTGAAGGTTTCCCGGTCAGTGTTGTTTATAAAAACTAAGCATTTTAAAGATACCCAAACGGTGTAAACTTTAAGTATTATAAAAGCTTTTGGAGTACTGAATTCCGCGCCGTAGCCCTCTAATCAATATATCTTTTTCTGAAGTTAGGGTATATTAGGCAGTTTCTTTATACCATTTTGTTATAAAAAAAATAGGCTCTTTTGTAAAAATGCAAGTATTGCTCGGCGGCCAACTATTTTTCTTCGTAAAAAAAAGCCCCTCCGTTTTGGGAGGGGCTTGTATCAATCACTTTTTATAATTCTATTATTTCTGTTTGTTCACCTTAGCCGAATGAATCAACGTATTATTATCAAAAATCTGTACGCCATATACGCCGGCGGCCACATCGGATAAATCAAAGGTTACGTTGTTCATGCCTTTGGTGGTGCGTTGTAGGATGCTTTTTACTACGCGGCCGCTCATGTCCATTAGGCGTACTTCGAGTTGCGTTACTTTGTCTATGGCTATGTCCACATTTAGTTTGTCGGTGGTAGGGTTTGGGTAAATGCTTACCACGCTACCATTGGCGCCCCATACAAGGTGGATTATTGGGCTGTAACTGTTGTTGCCGTCTGCATCTACTTGTTGTAGGCGGTAGTAGTTGTGGCCTATTTGTGGTTGGTCGTCGGTGTAGTTGTAGGCTAGTTTTGTGGTGCTGTTGCCGTTGGTGGCTTTTGTATTTACTTTTCCTAAGGTGGTAAATGTGCGGCCATCGGTGCTGCGTTGTACATTGAAGTGGCTGTTGTTTTGCTCGCTCATTGTAGTCCAACTTGCGTTGCTTTGGCTGCCATTTTTTACTACGGTAAAGTTGGTAAGGCTTACTGGTAATGGTGCATTAGCAGGATTGGCAGCATGCAAAAAGAACTGGCTAAAGCTATCCACGGGGAATGTCATTTCCCAACGCAT
>JBBSPP010000256.1:0-4971 GCA_038258625.1 Chitinophagales bacterium | reverse complement strand
CAAAAAATAGCCGACCTAGAAAAAGAACGCGATTGGCTAAAGGAGGTGGTGATGGGGAGGAAGTAGGATAATTATTTATTTTCTAATCCCGCTTTCTATAAATTTGAGAACATCTTTTTTATCACGGGTATAATGAATTTTACTACCGTAAGGATTTAAACTTGAATCTACAAAGCACATCATGGGTTGGACCCTTGAATGAAATACTTCGCTTTGCCAATGGAGGTAATGCATTCCTAAATCTTTTACTTCTGTGGAATCCTCGCCACGTTTCCAAAAGTAGGTTGAATCTATTGGTGTATTGCTGAGCCTTGGAAGGTCTAAATACGCAATGACGAATAAAGAAGATAATTTTCGATTATCTCCGTACAATTCTAAGGCTCGCCAATCATCACCTCTGCAAGCTGCTATACGACCCGGACTAAATATTAAGAGAATATCTCTTTTCGTTCTTTTTGAGCTAGCAACTGCTGAATCTAAATTGCTGAAACCATAAAAAAAATCTGTTTCTTGATACTTTTTTCGACTCGAGTATTCAAAACGTTCTGCGAACTCCTCAGGCATTGAACTTTTGCAAGAATAAAAAGATAAAATCACGAAAAGGTAAATTGTAAAACGCATATTACTTACTCTTTATCTGCGCCATACTTGTATCAATTAGTTTGATGTATTTATCAAGTTGGTTTATCAGTTTGGTATTGTCTTTTTTACTATCCGAAATGCCTTCGCTGAGGGCTATGTTTTTGTGTGTTTCCAAATCTGCTTGTGCTTTTTTTAGTGCAGTTTCTAGTTTTGTTTTTTCAGCTTGCAGTTGCTTCAAATCTTTTTTTAGCGCATGATTATCTTTTGCCAAAAGTTCAACTTTGGTTTTTAAATTATCTAAAGCGTTACGAAGCAAGGCGTTCATTGCATAAAAATAAAGAAATATTTAAAGTAAAAGCAACGAATGATTGCACAATGTTTTTTAACCTATTAAAATACTTTGCGCCTCCGCGTCTTTGCGGTAAAAAAATACCACAGCCATAAGAAAAATCTACTCAGCACAATTACATAAACGAAATGCGGTATAAATTGCACGCATGAGTTTTCAGGATACAATAAAAGAGGCCTACACTTTTGAAGGCGAAACTGCCATTTTGGGCTGCGGAATGCTAAACGGCGAAGCCATAGAAGGCTTGCAAATAAAAATACCTCTCCGCACCATGAATCGCCACGGCTTAATTGCCGGTGCTACGGGCACGGGCAAAACCAAAAGCCTACAAGTCCTCGCCGAAAGCCTGAGCGATGCCAGCGTGCCTGTTTTGCTCATGGATATAAAGGGCGATTTGAGCGGCTTGGGCGCGGCGGGTAGTAACAATAAGCACATCGAAATGCGCAGCAAACTCATCAACATCGATTACCAACCAAGCGCCTATCCGTTAGAGCTTTTAACGTTGAGCGACGAACCTGGCACAAGATTAAAAGCTACGGTTACAGAGTTTGGGCCTATACTGTTGTCAAAAGTATTGGAGCTAAATGATACACAAGAAAGTATTGTAAGCATGATTTTTAAATACTGCGACGATAAAAAATTGCCGATACTTGATTTAAAAGATTTAATAAGAGTCCTCCAATTCATAACCAACGAAGGCAAAGACGAACTAAAAGAAGAATACGGAAACGTAAGCGGGCAAAGCGTAGGCACCATTCTGCGAAAAGTAATTGGCCTGCAACAACAAGGCGCGGATAAATTTTTTCAGGAAAAAAGTTTTGAAGTGGAAGACCTGATGCGCATGGACGATCAAGGCCGCGGAATAATTAGCACCCTCCGCGTAATGGATATGCAGGATAGGCCAAAACTGTTTTCTACATTTATGCTCCAAATGCTCGCCGAGCTATACGGCAGTTTGCCGGAAGAAGGCGATTTGGAAAAACCAAAGCTCGTAATTTTTATAGATGAAGCACATTTGGTTTTTCAGGATGCATCAAAAGCCTTGCTCCAACAAATAGAAACGGTGATAAAATTGATACGGTCAAAAGGAGTAGGGGTATTTTTTGTTACCCAAAATCCTACCGATGTCCCCGCCTCAATCCTGAGCCAATTAGGCATGAAAATACAACACGCGCTAAGGGCTTTTACCGCAAAAGATAGAACAGATATTAAAAAAGCGGCAGAGAATTTCCCGCTATCAGAATTTTACCGAGCCGACGAACTCCTTACCGAAATGGGCACTGGCGAAGCATTCATAACCCTGCTAGATGAAAAGGGAAGACCTACACCATTGGTGCATACTTTAATGCGCGCGCCAAACTCCCGCATGGATATTTTAAATAATAATGAAATAAAAAGCATCATTAGCAAATCAAAAATAGCTTCAAAATACAACCAAGAAATCGATAGCGACAGCGCCTACGAAATGCTCAATAAAAAGCTAAACGCCGCCACCGAAGTAAAACAGGATAAGGTAGCCCCGAAAACCACAACAAGAAAACGCGAAGAAAAAAGCACCCTCGAAACCATATTGACGAACCCTACCACACGGCAAATTGGGCGCACCGCAGCCAGCATTTTGACGCGCACATTGTTGGGCGCGCTAGGTTTGGGCGGCACATCGAAAAGTCGGAAAAAGAGTACTTGGTTTTAGAAAAACTATTGCCTAATAAAAATCCGTTTAAAATTCATACGCTTGCGAATTTTGCTATCTTTTGGCAACATCTGAAAGGAGTGTATTGCCACACTACCGCCAATTAATAAAATGCCAATTACAAATCCCCAACCCAAGTCTTTATTTTCATGATAAAAAATGATGGCTAAAATGATGCCATAAACAGGCTCCAGATTTACTAGTAAAACGGTTGTAAAAGACGAAAGTTTTTTCAACGCTTCCAATGCCAAAGCTTGGCCCCAAACGGTGCAAAACAAACTGAGCACTACCAACCATAGCCAATCCATATTGGTAGGGCTGAAGCTTGCGGCAGGATAATAGGTCGTATAAATTGGCAATAAAATTGATAAAAATAAAAAGCCAGCAAAAATTTCGTAAAAAGCTACAAGGCGAGGGGAGTAATCATCCACAATTTTTTTATTAAGTACGGTGAAAAGTGAAGCCAAAGCCGCAGCCAAAACGCCCATGCCAATGCCAATAGCGTAATCCAAATTGAAGGTATAAATAAAATACATTCCCAAAAGCGCCACGCCGCCTATCAGCATTTCTTTAAAATTGAATTTACTTTTATTGAAAATAGGTTCTAAAATTGCGGTAAAAATGCCTGATGTTGCTAAGCACACAAGTGCGATACTGGCATTTGCATATTTTATGGCGCCGTAAAAACAGCACCAGTGAATGGCAATAATTGATCCAATTAAAGCAAATTTCAACATTTCTTTGCCCGATACCCGTAGTTTTTCGCCTCGGATAAGCAGTAAAATTAAAAAGAAAAGAGAACTCAGCAACACGCGGTACCACACCAGTGGAAAGGCTTCAAGCTCAATAGCCCGCCCCAAAATACCTGTGAATCCCCAAAGGAAAACGGCCAAGTGCATTTTAAGTAAAGCTTGTTTCATAATTTTGGGCAAAATAGCGTCATAATTTTGAGCATTAATATTTATAGGCCAATTTTATCCTATAAAATTGGTATAAGCACATAATTTTTGCCTATAAAAAGATATTTGACATTTGTCATTTGTTTTTTTGGAATTTGACCTTAAGGCTTTTACTTTTGCGTTCCTTAATTTTTAAGCATTATGCCAAAGATGAAAACACACTCCGGAACTAAAAAGCGTTTTAGCCTTACCGGTACCGGAAAAATAAAAAGACGTAAAGCCTTTAC
Source organism: Chitinophagales bacterium (assembly GCA_038258625.1). Classification (GTDB taxonomy): domain Bacteria; phylum Bacteroidota; class Bacteroidia; order Chitinophagales; family Chitinophagaceae; genus JAGNRR01. The sequence continues at coordinate 1,161 of JBBSPP010000256.1, read as the reverse complement.
AAGCCACATTTTGACCAAGAAGTCAAAAAAGCGGAAGCGTAGTTTAGCACAACCTGCCTTGGTTCATAAAACCAATGAGCGTTTAATCAAACGACTTTTGTGCATTGGAGGATAAATTAAATTAAGAAGCAAAAAAATAATTAGACATGCCACGTTCAAAAAATTCAGTTGCCAGTAAGGCACGCAGAAAAAAAGTAATTAAACAGGCCAAAGGCTTTATCGGGAAACGTAAAAACGTATATACCGTAGCCAAGAATGTTGTAGAGAAAGGGATGACCTACAAATTCAGAGGTCGTAAACTTAAGAAAAGAGATTATCGCACCCTTTGGATTGCCCGTATAAACGCCGCCACTCGTATGGAAGATATGAGCTACAGTGTATTTATGGATAAATGCAACAAAAAAGGCGTGATGCTTAACCGTAAAGTTTTGGCTGATTTGGCCATGAACGAGCCAGCAACGTTCAAAAGCATTGTTGCTCATGTAAAGTAGCCTCGAACGCTAACGGAGAGGACAAATAAATTCTTCAAAGCCAATATCAATTTTGATATTGGCTTTTTTAGTTTTAGGGAAAATGCCAAAAACAGAACTGCCGCTTCCACTCATAGCCGCATAAATTGCGCCACTTTCGTACAATTGATTTTTTATAATTGCTAAAGTTGGCTCTTTCTCAAAAACACTTTTTTCAAAATCGTTTATCAAATTATCCTTCCAAGTAGAAATATCGTTGGCTAAAATTGATTCTAAGTTTGGTTGTTGCTCATCTGGTGTTACACCTGAGTAAGCCATAGCAGTGCTCACATGTATTTCAGGAGCGATTAACTGAATAGTAAAATTGGAAAGATCAATGGCTAAAGGTGTTAGTATTTCACCCCGACCGCTCGCGATAGCCGGTTTGTTTTTTATAAAAAAAGCACAGTCGCTGCCAATCTCGGCAATCCATTTTTCTTGTTGTTCAGTTGAAATTTCCGCACCGATTATATTCAATACTTGGTACATAAAAAAAGCAGCATCCGCAGATCCTCCACCCAGACCTGCCCCAAAGGGAATATTTTTTAAAAGGTGAATTTTGAGTGCAGGTATGGATTCAATTTTGCTTTTTAAAAGTTCGTATGTTTTTACAATAATATTATCGGCCGGCGCATTGTCCAATAATTTTCCT
>JBBSPP010000255.1:0-4987 GCA_038258625.1 Chitinophagales bacterium | reverse complement strand
CTGTTGGCACTGCCTCCATATTTTGTATTGTATGAAGTAGGTAGCACCAACATTTTAAAAGTGTATCAAGAACGGCTTAATTTTTATGCAACCAAGCTGCGAAAATATCCCAACCTAAGAGTCGCACTTACCGGCCACGCTGATGCAACAGGCGATGCTGCAAAAAATTTACTACTATCAAAAAAACGAGCTGATGCCGTAAGAACTTATTTAACTAATAAGGGCGTATTCATTGATCAAATAAAAATGGAATACGATGGTGAGCAAAAACCCATGGAAACAAATGAAACGAAAGTTGGTAAGAGTCAGAACCGAAGAGTGGAGGTTGTGTTTTTTAAGTACTAATCCAAAAATTTTAAATGAGTAAATAAAAAATGGTCGTAGCCTATTGCTACGGCCTTTATATTTTTTAGAAAATAGTTAGTATCGAAAATATCCTTATAAAAATTATTCTAAATTTTCTTACCCGCCAAAGCTTGTGCCACAGCCTCGTCCATCACACGCTCGGCATAAGGTCGGCTAATATCATTTAGCTTTTCCTGTGCTACCTGAATTGCATTTTTATCTTTTGCCTCAATCGCTTTTTTTACTTCCTCGATCTGCTTTCTCGTAGCGTCCTTTTCCAATTCTGTAATCAGGTCAGCGTGCTTAATCAAAAACTTTTCGCTTTGTTCCAAAAGTTGCGTTGCTTCTGTGCTAGCCTCTACAAGCGCGCGATGGGCAATGTCAGTTTTTGCATTCGTCATACTGTCGAGCAACATTTTTTCTACCTCTTCATCGGTTAGTCCGTATTGTGGTTTTACTTCAATTTCTTGCTCGGTGTTGCTTCGCAATTCTGTAGCTTTTACTTTCAAAATTCCGTCTGCATCCAGCGTAAATTGGATGGCCACTTTGGGCAATCCTGCTGGCATAGCTGGAATATTGCTCAAGGTGAATGCTGCCAATTTTCGGTTATCGCTCACCAAATCTCGCTCGCCCTGATATACACTTATTTCTATTCCGCTTTGCCCATCTTTTTGGGTAGTATATTGGCGAGAAACTTGTGTAGGAATTTTTGAATTTCGTGGTATCAAGACATCCATTAGCCCGCCCATGGTTTCTATACCAAGCGATAGGGGAGTAACATCTAGCAGCAAAACATCCGTCGTGTTGCCCGCCAAAATATCGGCCTGAATTGCCGCACCCAGTGCCACAACTTCGTCAGGGTTTACATCACAATTTAACTCTTGCCCAAAATATTTTGAAACTGCATTTTGCACTGCTAGTACTCTTGTAGAGCCGCCTACCATTACCACCACATCAATATCTGCTTTTATTAATTCACTATCTTTCATTGCCGCTCGGCATGAGTTAATAGTTTTTTTAATAAGCGGTTGTATTAATTTTTCAAAAGTTTCGCGCGTGATAGTGAGATTTTTACCATCAAATTCAGCCTCAAAGACTTCCTGTTTGCCGAGCGTCTTTTTTGCTTCTTCGGCAAGTAATCTGAGGGTTTGTACTTTTTCCTTTTCATCGAAAAAACTTTTTCCCACCTTTAATTGCTCCACAAAATACTCAACAATTTTTCGGTCAAAATCATCACCGCCCAAATTAGTATCGCCGTGTGTACTGAGTACTTCAAACACACCACTAGACAGTTGTAAAATAGAAATATCAAACGTGCCGCCACCTAAATCATACACAGCAATCGTCTTGTCAACATCACTTTTTGTGCCAAGCCCGTACGCTAAACTCGCCGCTGTAGGTTCATTAATTATTCGAAGCACATCTAGCCCGGCCAGTTTGCCCGCATCACGTGTGGCTTGGCGTTGGGCATCATTAAAATATGCCGGCACCGTAATTACACATCGGTTCACCGCAGTTTTCAAAATGTGCTCTGCGCGTGTTTTTAATTCTTTTAGTATAAAAGATGAAAGCTCGATAGGGTCATAAAATTTATCGCTAATCTGAATTTTTACTAAGGCTGATTGCTCATTGTCAATAATTTTATACGAGAAAAAATCTTCGTTTGATTTTACGTCTTTGTATGATTTTCCCAACAATCTTTTGATACTGTAAATTGTATTCGCGGCATCGGTTACTAAATATTTTTTGGCTTCTTCACCTACTGTAATTTGATCACCAAAATGAATTACGGAAGGTACAATTGATGATTGATCATACTCCTTTAGCGTAATTGCTTTGCCCGTGTCGGGGTGAATGGCAGCTATCAAACTATTGGTTGTACCAAGGTCAATACCTACAATGATTTCTTCTTGTTGAATGCTACCGGTAGCTAGATTAATTGGAATTTTAGCCATGATTATTTTTTTTAAAATTTTACCTACGACTAGGGCATCGATAAGTAGGAAGTCGGAAACTGATATAAACCTGTGCTGTCAAAAACTGATCGCGCGTAGAGCTAATGCCTCGTTGGCGACCTTCAATGCCAATCGCAGTGGTGGTTACCTCGGGTGACCGATCTTGCAATTGAAGTGCATAGTTTTGATACGGTGTAGAGCCGCCCGCATCAGGAAACAAACTGGCGCCTACATAAGTCGTGCTAACATCATCCAAATAATCAGTGGTTGATAATCGATTTATAATCTCAAAACCAAACGTCAAACCACGCGACATCCAAAACTTAAAACCAGCCCCAATGGGAAAACTAACGGCAACACTTTTGTACCGCCTGTCAGCGTATTTTTCATAAATCTGGCCTTCCGTCCCAAGTGGTCGCAAGTCCACCTTTACCCCCTCAATTTCAGCATACGGGTCATAGTGAAAAGCACCAATTCCTAGGCAGATGTACGGTGTAAAGCGGTTTTCAAAATCGCCCAAATCATACTTGAAAAAATGAAAATCTGCCATTACAGACGCTTCGTAAATGTCAGTTTTAAAACTAAGATTGCGCTGCTGCTGATAAAAATTATCTGAGTAGCTATCGTTATAACCTACATGAGCATAATTGGCGGCAAAGCGCAATGCAATGTATTTGCTAAAATTAAGTTTGTAAAAAACACCCCCACTTTGGCGAAAATAATTAAAGCCATAATCCTGATTCAGATCACCAAAGTAGTTGGCACCGCCAATGCTAAAACCATATTCGGACGATCGATAATCGATCTGAGCATGACTGTGAAGTGCTAAAAAGCTAGTAAAAATAATGAGTGTAAGCGTGCGAACGAGCATGGTTTCAAAGGTAAGTAGAAATGACTTTTAGGGTTTTAAATTGTGTTATAGATTGTTAAAAATATCAATGACCTATTTGGTCAAAATTCGTGCAATCTCTTTCAGGTCATTGGCAATGGCATGTTTTGCATTGTCAGTTTGTGAAAATGAGATACGCCTAATTTCACCTTTTTGGATGCCAATCATTTTATCATTTTCGCCAGCTAGTAAACACAGCACCGCGTCATATCCCATGCGGCTGGCCAATATTCTATCATTGGGTGTGGGGCTGCCCCCGCGCTGTATATGGCCAAGGATACTTACCCTCGTTTGTATAGTAGAAATCCTTTTTTGTAGAAAATCATCCAATTTTTTTGCCCCACCAAATTCGTCGCCCTCGGCTACAATTATAATGTTGGATAGTTTTTTGCGTCGTTGATCGTCGGTTATATCGCGCACCAATTTTTCTAAATCTTCTTCTTGCTCGGGAATAAATACGTGTTCGGCCCCGCATGATATACCGCTGTGCAAGGCCAAGTAACCCGCATCGCGCCCCATCACTTCTACAATAAAAATACGGTCGTGCGCCTCAGCAGTATCGCGTATTTTATCAATAGCATCCACAGCGGTTTGCAAAGCAGTATCAAAACCAATGGTAAAATCCGTGCCTGCAATATCATTATCTATGGTGCCAGGAATCCCCACAACAGCAATGTTATGTTCCTGTTGCAATTTTTGCGCACCCCGAAAACTGCCATCGCCGCCTATAATTACCAAGCCATCAATGCCATGTTTTTTTAAGTTTTCGGCGGCTTTTTTTCGACCTGCTGCGTGCATAAATTCTTCGCTTCGTGCGGTTTTTAGTATAGTGCCACCGCGCTGTATAATATTGGATACATCGGTGGTTTCCAGTTTTTTTATTTCGCCATCAATCAAACCTTGGTAGCCACGATACACGCCGTAACATGCGGTACCATAATACAATGCTGTGCGGCAAACCGCTCGTATGGCGGCGTTCATGCCAGGGGCATCTCCGCCGCTGCTTAATACTGCTATTTTTTTCATTTTGTAATTTTATCGCTTTCTAACAATTTTAGGCGCTGTAACTGTTTTCTTATTTTTATATCTTTTTCAGCTTCCGCTAATTTTATAAGTTCAGCTTCGGCAGCCGTTGTCATAGTTTTATTGTCTTTCAAAAATGTATTCATGGTTTCAAAAGCATAAAATCTTGTCCAATCATTTTCATCATTTTGAGCCCGATCCTTTATGGTTTGCCAAAACTTATTTTGTATCTCTAGGCCAAATCGTTTTGCCCAAATACCATAATTTTTCATCAGTGAATTTCTTTCGGTGCCAAAACGCTTCATCAAATTATCCTCAAAAAAAGGACTGCTGCTATCAGCAAGCGTGGCGTAGGTAGTTGCAATTTGATCAAATAATTGTGCATCAGCATTGGGTTCCAATTGTTGCGCAATTTCTAGGGCTTCTACTTTTTTTATTTTTTGCATAGCGTACAAACTTGCCGCTGCGATTTTGTATGACGGATCTTTGCTCCATGTTTCAAAATCAGACGACAACAATTTATCATTCATACCCGCCAGTAAATAAATAGCCTGTGATTTTTGTTCGGGGTGTTTGCTAAAAGTGGCTATATGTTTTAAATCCTGCTTCGCTTTATCGAGGTTGCTTTCTATTTCCCAATCAATTGCTTTCATTGCAACATCCGAAATGTCTGGGTCGGCGTCGTTGATGGCAAAAAGAAGGAGTGCATCTTCTTTCAAAGATTTATCTTTTTTGTTTTTTATTGATTCGAGGATTGCGATTTTTTCAATAAAAT
>JBBSPP010000254.1:0-4996 GCA_038258625.1 Chitinophagales bacterium | reverse complement strand
TAAAACTATGAAATATATTATTTGCATTCTTGTCATCCTCTTATCAATTAGTTTCCAAGCCTCTAGTCAATTTTTTGAGCGAACTAAAGTAGAGAAAAAAATGTTCTCCTACATAAATTATAAGGGTAAAGTGAAAAATTTCAAGTATTTTATACTGGATGGTAAAAGTGATATAGATACGGCATATAATTCTGATAAGGTTATTTTGATTGAGACTAAAAGGCATGGTAGTAGTACGAAGAATATTACTGGTGGCGTGGTGGCCTTTGAGATGTATATTAAGAAGCCCAATGAGCAGCATTACCAATGGATTGGATTGCGCCATGCGCCAGGTGCTGCATTAATTAAAAGTGATAAAAAATACAGAAAATTCGCAAGTTCTTTTTTTAGTGATTGCCCTAACATCTCGAGTAATATTCTCGCTAATAAAGAAAAATACAAGCCTGAAAAAATTCAGCAAATACTGAAAGAATACGAAAACTGCGGTACAAAGTAAATTGCATTCGAACTCTTTATTTTTCAACTATTAGTTCTTGCATTAATTAAAGAATAAAAATCTATGGTTAAAAGAATAAAACATCCAATCCTCAAAAAATATCCTTAAATTTAGAAAAGCACAAATGCAGAACTTCATTACAATACCAAAACCATGCAACGAAAAGTGGCACGCCATGACGCCAACCGAGCAAGGGAGGTTTTGTACCTCGTGCGACAAAGTGGTTACCGATTTTTCGGCGATGAGTAATGATGAAATTTTGTCTTTTTTAAAAAATAAAAAACATGAAAAACAAGAAGTGTGTGGCAAAATACGCACCGAAAGTTTGACCCCCGCGTTTACAATTTCCAACAAACTAAAACATTTTTTATATGCCTTTGCCCTTACATATTTACCTTTTTTAGGTTTTGCGCAAACGAATATTGATACCCAAGCTTTTGATAAAAATAATAAGGTTGAGCCTATACGACTGACAGATACCCTACATCCTTCTTCGCGGGCGGTGGTGATTACTGTACAGGCGGGCATTAGCGGCAAGCTGCGCAATCTTGACGGCCAGCCCATTGCCAATGCAACAGTGATAGCCTATAAAAAAGATAGTATTACCCACACCACAGTTTCGGATAGTGATGGGCGTTATACCCTCTCGCCTATGGCACCCGGCAGTTACCAATTAACCTTTGCCTGCGAAGGTTATAAAACCACCATTTTGAGAAACGCCGAGGTGAAAAAAGGTTACGAATGGCCGCTGACCACCATTATGTATATTTACCACCCCAAGGAAGTGGCCACGCACGACACCCGCGAAGCACCTATAAATCATGGCCCTTATGGCGAGCCGTGCATGATGGGCAGCGTAAGTGTAATATCTGACTGGAATACTTCGGGGCCAAGATTCCCTGGCAACAATCTTTTACAACTAATCGATTACGAGTTTAATATTCGTTGATTTTTAAACTTTATTTTTTAACTTAATTTTAGTCGAATTGGTTGTTATAACCAATAACCCCCAATCGCAAACTTGATACACAGGTTTTAACGTATCTTCTATTATCTAGCAGCATCTTTCTACATATATTCGTGTCTTTTCCAAAAGGTAAAAAAAACAACAATTATAAATTTTTAAAAAAAACAAATGAAAATGAAAAATGTAGTACTAACCGTTTTATTAATGGCTACAATGCAAGTAGCGAATGCTCAAGATGGCAAAATAAAAACCATCGATATAAAAACAACAATATCATGCGACCATTGCACAAAATGCGAATCTTGTGACCGAAATATCTTTGATCGCGTAAAAACAAACACCAAAGGAGTTAGAAGCATAAAAGTAAATGCCGAAAAAAATATCATCACCGTAAAATATAACTCCGAAAAAACTACCTTGGAGGATATCGAAAAAGCCATTACCATGGCCGGCTACCAAGCCAATGATCGCCAGCCCACCGCCGAGGCATACAACCAGCTAGACGGTTGCTGCAAAAAGAAATAATAAGATGATTCTTTAGCCCCCGATTTTGGTGGCGTCCTCACCTACCCCACTTTCAGCAGAAATAACATCCATTTTATAATTTGCGCTACCTTATTTGCTTTTTTAAAAATAGCAACCCTACATTTGCGCTCCTAAAAGTTTTTATCAACGGATAATTACGATTGGAAGTTGAGGCACTAAGCCGAGACGCTAACACCAAAAACAAAAAAATAATGGCAAAAGAAATTAGTGGCTACATAAAGCTACAAGCCCGCGGAGGTGCGGCAAACCCATCACCGCCCATTGGGCCAGCACTCGGTGCTAAAGGGGTAAACATTATGGACTTCTGTAAGCAGTTCAACGCTCGTACCCAAGATCAACAAGGAAAAATACTCCCAGTATTAGTAACAGTGTATGCTGACAAAAGTTTTGATTTCGTAATCAAAACTCCACCAGCAGCTATCCAACTAATGGAGGCAGCCAAACTAAAAAAAGGCTCTCCAGAAAGTAATCGCCAAAAAGTAGGTAAGGTAAACTGGGATCAGGTAAAAGCAATTGCCGAAGATAAAATGACTGATTTGAACGCTTTTACCATCGAAAGCGCCATGAAAATGGTAGCTGGTACGGCCCGCAGCATCGGTATCAACGTAACAGGAAAAGCCCCTTGGGAAAATAATTAATTCACGCTATAAATTAAAATCACAATGGGATTAACTAAAAATAGAAAAGCAGCTGGTGAGAAAATCAACAAAGAAAACCTCTACAGCATCGACGAAGCCGCAGGCTTAATAAAAACACTCAACTGTACCAAATTTGATTCGTCTGTTGATCTTCACATCCGCTTGGGTGTAGATCCTCGTAAGGCAGATCAAGCCATTCGTGGTACGGTAACCTTGCCTCATGGTACGGGTAAAACCAAAACAGTATTGGTACTTTGCACCCCCGATAAAGAAGAAGAAGCAAAAGCTGCTGGCGCTGACTTTGTAGGATTGGACGAATACGTAGAAAAAATAGAAAAAGGCTGGACGGATGTTGACGTAATTGTAGCTACCCCTTCGGTAATGCCTAAGATTGGTCGATTGGGCCGCGTACTAGGGCCACGTAACCTGATGCCAAACCCAAAAACCGGTACAGTAACCAACGATGTAGCTGGCGCGGTAAACGATATTAAAGGTGGTAAAATTGCTTTTAAAGTTGATAAAGCGGGTATTATTCATGCCTCTATTGGCCGAGTATCTTTTGAGCCTAATAAAATCAAAGAAAACTCAATGGAGCTAATTACAACTATCGTACGTATGAAACCATCAAGCAGCAAAGGGGTTTACCTCAAAGGTGTAAGCATGGCAAGTACTATGAGCCCCGGCATAAAAATTGACACTAAAACTGTAGGTGCATAGACACTAATTATTTAATAATATAAAAAAAATTATCAATCATGGCAATGACACCCGCACAAAAAAATGAGGTAATCGAAGTACTAAAAGAAAAATTCTCTCAGTACGAAAACTTTTACCTCGCCGATACAGAATCTCTTTCTGTAAAGCAGATAAGTAATCTACGCCGCACTTGTTTCGACAAAAATGTAGAAATGAAAGTGGCAAAAAATAAATTAATCCAAAAAGCACTTGAGGCTTTGGATAGCGATAAATATGCTAGTGCTTTCCCCGCCCTAAAAGGCGTAACGGCATTAATGTTTACCGAAAATCCAAAAGAACCAGCTGTTATCCTTTCGGCATTCCGAAAAGACAACCCTGGCGATCGTCCCGTACTCAAAGCCGCCTTTATAGACGGTGATGTATTTATGGGCGACGATCAACTGGCGACGTTGAAAGCTATCAAAAGCAAAAACGAGCTTATTGGAGAAGTTATTGGCTTACTACAATCACCTGCCAAGAACGTTATTAGCGGTCTTAAAAGTGGTGGTAACAAACTGGCCGGTATCCTCAAAACCCTCAGCGAAAAAGCTGAGGCATAAACACAGCTTCCCATACCCAATTATAAACATTAACACAAACACATTTAAAAACAAATTACAATGGCAGATTTAAAAGATTTCGCAGAACAATTAGTAAACCTTTCGGTTAAAGACGTAAACGAATTAGCTAACATCCTAAAGGATGAATACGGCATCGAACCAGCAGCTTCGGCTCCAGTTATGATGGCAGGTGGCGGTGACGCTGGTCCAGCAGCAGCTGAGCAAACTGAATTTACAGTAGTACTTACAGCCGCTGGCGCAAGCAAGCTTGGTGTAGTAAAAGCAGTAAAAGAAATAACTGGCCTAGGCTTGAAAGAAGCTAAAGAACTAGTTGACGGCGCTCCTGGCAACATCAAAGAAGGCATTTCAAAAGCAGAAGCTGATGAGATTGTTGGAAAATTGAAAGAAGCTGGTGCTGAGGTTGAACTTAAATAAGTTTACTTTTTAACTAATACATTGAATCCCCTCTTAGAGGGGATTTTTTTATGAACCAAGCCCAGGAAAGCAGTTCGGCATTTTTACATAAGTTCAGTAGGCTGACTCAATGATTTAAACTATTCATATTTAAAGCCCGTTAGAATTCAAACAAAAAAAATCTTACTTTGTCAGTTCCTTTCAAAAACGAGTTCTTTTAATATTTGCTGTTTGATCTTCGATAAATTCATTATTTCGAACGGATAATGACATGATAATATTGAACTTACTAAGCTGCCCAAAAGCCCTTGCATAATCTTCAGCAATTCTAATAAGCTTAAATTGCATAAGAAAACAGCACGAATACCTTATTTATACATTGCCATACAAATATTAAATTCCTTTCAATTTTTTTGAGAGAAAATTATTTGCAGCCAGCACACTTATCTATTTTATAATTTCAATTATAATCGCAACTGGTAGAAACGTAACTGTTCCTTCTTCAAAAAAATATTGCCCTATAATTACAAACAAATTACGGACGTATCATGTCAGTCCACTTTTCCATCGTAAATTAGCCAACATAACAAAAACGAACCATGAAAAACATTTATTCTGTCTTTATTCTTTTTGTATGTAC
>JBBSPP010000253.1:0-5002 GCA_038258625.1 Chitinophagales bacterium | reverse complement strand
GCGTGTTTGGTGGCGCAATATACATTTCCGTTTTGATATACATTTTTGCCCGCAGTAGAGCCGATGTTTATGATGTGCGCATCTTTTTGTTTTTTAAGTATTGGCAATAGGGTACGAGTTACGTACAAAAGTCCCTTTACGTTAGTATCAATCATTACATCCCAATCTGAAAAGTCGCCGTCATCAATTGTGCTCATTCCACTAGCCAGGCCTGCATTATTCACCAAAATATCGATGGTTGGAAATTGTTTTTTGTCAATGGTTTGCAATGCTTTTTCAGTTTCAATTTGGCTGCGTACGTCAAAACATAAAGTTTGTACTATACTGCTGAATTCTTTTTCTAAGACTGATTTTACATCAAAAAGCCGCTCTTCGCGTCGGCCTGTAAGAATTAATTGGTAGCCATTTTTTGCAAAAAGAAAAGCGGTGCTTTTGCCAATACCACTAGTAGCACCTGTAATTAATATTGTTTTTTTCATAAGAAAGAATTAGTCCGAAGGGCCACCATCAGAAATTAGCGAATTAAAATTACGTCCCCTCTAAAAATTTGGTCACTATCACGAAGATCTATCGCGCTCACTGTCCAAAAATAGGTACTCATGGGCTGATCAATTCCTTTGAATTTTCCGTCCCACCCACTGTAGTAATCATTGGCTTCAAATACTTTTTGACCCCATCGATTAAAAATGCGGAAATGATTTATTTTTTTAAAACCCGAAGCTAGCAACCGAAATATATCATTATTGCCATCGCCATTAGGGCTAAATGCATTGGGCAAAACAAGATATGCTTGGTCAGATACAAGAACGTTTATAGTATCAATATCTGGGCATCCATCCGCGGTAGCACCCGTTACAATATAAGTGTATCGGCCAGTATCTGGGTAAAGTGCGATAGGGTTGGAAATCGTAGAATTGTTTAAAAAACTATTGGGCGACCAATTATAAGTTTCTGTGCCAGTGGCATTAAATTGTACCAGTTCATTTTTCAATACCACAGTATCATTGCCCGCATCCAAATTAACGAATCCAATCGGGACAGTTCTGGAAGCCGTGTCACGGCAACCAGCAGAGTTTCCTGACTCTAACATTACCCGAAAATCTTTGCCAATATTTGGGAAAGTATGGTTTGGATTTTGGGCGGAAGATGTAGTTCCATCATCAAAATTCCACAACCAGTAGCTTACATTAAAATAAGTAGTGTTGCTATTATCACTAAAACTGATAGGAGTACCTGGACAAAGTTGCCCATCAAAATTAAAATCCGCCGTAAAAAGCGGATATATTTTTACTAGACGTTCAATACTGTCTGGGCATGTAGAGTTCGGATTTACAACTAATTTTACTACATACGTGCCAGTGTCTGGATAAGTATAAGTTGGATTTTGAGTAGTAGAAACATCGGTCGTAATGCCGGGCACACCAAAATCCCAAGCATAAGAAAAACCACCCCGGCTGTTATTTTCAAAGTTTACGGAAAAGTTTTTACAATTTATAATGTATGTATTGGGTTCCTGCGATCGCACCGGAATGTCTGCCACAACAGCTTTACTACAATTAGTAATATCGACCTGAAAATCGCGTCGAATCGTGTTGATTAGAACCCCATTTCGCCACTCTTTACAACACACCGTTATAGAAAAAATACCTTGTAAAGTAGGTGTGCCCGTAATGATACCCGTAACCGGATTAATGGCTATAATTGGGTTGGAGGCAATTGGCATAGTCGGCGTGTATGGTGATCGATAATTTACAGGTGCATAGGGTGGTGGATCGGCCGTATTAATTGGTTTAGGATCATTTTGGTCAGCACCAATTTCGGCTGAGCAAAACTCATAACTGAGCGAATCCCCGTCAATATCTGTAGCTGAATTATCAAATAAAAATGGGTTGTTTATACAAACAATTTGAGGCGGCGAATTTTTAAAAACGGCCGAATTATTACAGTTAACATTTGATGGTGGCACGGTACAATAAAAGGAAGCTCCAGTAGCGCCGCCGTTCAAAATATTTTGTGTGGCTTGGTTTCGGCAACATCGCTGAAGCACAACATCATAACCTGTGGCATTGGGTGGTAAGGTTTTTGTAAGTACAAATTGCATTCGGTTCAAGCATTTTGTAGGCACATTATTTACACAACTATTATTAAACTCCAGCGGTACAATAGACCCGCCAGCCGAATTTGCAAACAAAGAGTCGAAACTAAAAAAGCTACCATTACCATTAAATATGGATATATAAGCGGGGTTATCTGAGGTAAGTGCCTGCGGATTACCGCCGCCCTGATTGGTTGGTCGGCAATCTCGATAAATGTTTATGGTAAAACGATATTGGTTATTACCCAAGCAGACATACGTAATTTCGCCACCGACTATATGAGATGCCTCGGCGTGAAAACAGCCGAATATTATGATGATAAAAATGATCAATTTTTGCATGAACCGTAAAGTTACGACCAACTTTTTAGGAAAATGTCATCAAGAAATCCATTTATTGCGGCCCGTAAAATTTTAGGATTTTCGTGCATAGAGGAGTGGCCAATATCATCAAAAATATCTAATCTATGTTGTTTGCAAAGTGCCGCTTGTTTTTCTACATCGCGGTAATTTATAGAACTATCTTCTTTACCAGCTATAAACTGAATTGGGAAACTGAGAGTGGGCAAAATGCCTAAATGATCGGCACGATCCATCATTGCTGTATAGCAAGCTATTATTTGCTTTGCGCTGTATTGCTCAGCCATTTTTAAATGCATTTTTCTTTCTTCTACAAAATGTTCTGGAGAGGCATACAATTTAGGAATTAGCGTTTTTAAGAAATCATCCTTACCCTTATTTTCTACAAAATCAATGGCCACCTGCCGTACTTTTTTCTTTTCCTCGCTATCTGCTTGTGCCGAAGAATGTACAAAAGAAAGCCCAATTAATTTATCGTTATATTTTTGGGCAAAAGCCGCAGCCGCATAGCCACCCATACTATGGCCAAACAAAACTGTTTTTTCAATACATTCTTGCTCCAAAATTTCATTGACAAAATCAGCAATTTTTTCCATAGAAAATATGTTGTCGAATTTTTCACTATTACCACATCCTGGAATTTCGGGTATGATTAATAGATAGTTTTTGGCTAGAGTTGGAACTATATTTTTCCAAATTTCATACGTTTCAGCAAAACCGTGGATTAAAACAATTGGACTTCCATTGCCAACTTTATGATATTTACCGATTCCTGAACTGAGCGAAAATATTTCGTACATTAGCGTATAAATTATTTTTTTCGGGATTGCGGCGGTAATGATTTAGCCGCCATAAAAGGAGTAAAATAATTGGCGTGATTTCTAAAATATATTTTTGTGCTGCCCAAAGATTGCCCACCAGTGCAAGTAGTAAAACATAAAAAGCGATGCGAGCATACTTTTGAATCCATTTAGATTTTCGTGGTATGGCAAATGCTAGTGCGAGATGAGTAGGCAATGCCCAAAATAAATTACGATTCCAACTGCAAGATTGATGATCCGTGCCAAACCACATGAAAAGCATTATGCACCCTAATAATCCGAGAATTAAAAAAAAGAAGGTGTCGAAATACAACATCAAATTCGGCCGTTTTAACCAGAGTAGAAAAACAAGGATTGCAAAAAGCCACATCGTGATGCGAGCAGGATTCGGCTTCGGTGAAAAATCTAATTCTGATGGTAAAATTTCTATAGTCTGTGAAACGATCGGTTTACCATTAAGCTGAGCATCTCTAAAGCCTTCCATCAAATAATCAGGCAAAAACATCGCCTGCTCATTGGTCATTTTTTTATCAACGGGTGTGCTGAGTAGGAGGTCAATGCCAAAACGCGTCCAATGATTATTACGCAAATAATAATCTGTAAAATCTCGGAAGGTTTTGCTATAATCTTGAATTGCCGTGCCTGGTTGAAAATTATTTGGGAAACAAGTTTTAAAAATATCAAGAATCCGTGTAGAACAATTGTCGTAGAGAAAATCGTATTTGTAATACTTATTTTCTTCTTGCGCATTGCTATCCAAAAAATTGAGCAGCTTTATTTTTTGGTCGGGGCGAAGATCCAGCACCTGTTCATACACCGAGCGTGTTTCTACTTGATAGGTATAAATAAATTCTTGGAAGCTTTCGCGATTTACATAATACAATAACTTGCCGCGCGTAAACTTCATGTAAAAATCAGGATCGCCAAAGTTGAATGTACCGTAATTATAAACTGCATCGTACGGCACAGTGCTATCAATTATGCGCACACCAGTGTGTCCAAACCCAGAGTACAAATCTAAGCCTGGTCCGCAGGTGAGCAAACTAATACGCAGCCTACTGCTGTCCTGCGCATCAATTTTTTTAGAATAAAAAAAAATGAAAAAAATTATGATAAGGACAAAAAATCGACGCATAAATTTTTTTAAATATTATCGAGAATAGTTAGGGGCTTCGCGCGTAATTGTTACATCGTGGGCGTGGCTTTCATTCATGCCCGCGTTAGTGATTTTTATAAATTGTGCTTGGTGCAATGCGTTAATATCTTTGGCGCCGCAATAGCCCATGCCTGCTCGCAAGCCACCAATAAATTGATGCACCACTTCGTTTAGTTTTCCTTTAAATGGCACGCGACCTTCAATACCTTCTGGCACCAATTTTTTTATATCATCTTCTACGTCTTGAAAATAACGGTCTTTGCTTCCATGTTGCATCGCTTCGATACTGCCCATGCCACGGTACGATTTAAATTTTCGTCCTTCATATATTATTGTCTCACCTGGGCTTTCATCGACACCGGCAAAAACACTACCGGCCATAACTGTGGAAGCACCCGCTGCCAAAGCTTTTACCATATCGCCCGTATAGCGAATGCCTCCATCCGCAATTACTGGAACTTTTACCGCAGCAGCGCAATTCATAATAGCCGTGAGTTGGGGCACGCCCACGCCAGCCACAATACGCGTGGTGCAAATTGAGCCGGGTCCAATTCCAACTTTTACAGCATC
>JBBSPP010000252.1:0-5008 GCA_038258625.1 Chitinophagales bacterium | reverse complement strand
TGGATGTAGAAAATAGTTGTGGAATAGGTTTGTATTTTAGGAACATCACTTGCTCAAAACCTCCCGATATTTTTTTGGCAAACCTGCCACCACACATTCATATGAATGCAAAACCCAATCCTGCAACAGTTGCGTAGCAACCGAACCATCAAGCATTATGGTGTTCCAATGTTTTTTGTTCATGTGGTAGCCTGGTTGTACGGCGGGATAACGCTCGCGCAATTCTATGGCAAGCTCGGGGTTGCACTTTATGTTGATAGATTCAAATTTTTCTACATCAGTTAGTGCAAACAATTTTCCACATATTTTAAAAGCCAAGGTATTTTGGTCAAAAGGAAAATCCTCGGAGGTAGCGGGGAGGGAAAGGCAATAGTTGCGGTATTCTTCAATGTTCATTGGCTGATTTTGGATTTCAGATTTAAATAGCTGATTTTATGGTTTTACTTTTTATTTCAACGGTGTAATTTTTTCAAAAATTATATACGCCACATAAACTGAGTCCGGCAATTAATAAAAGTTGCAATTGATACTTTTATTTTTCAAAAATGCCGATCTTAAAAATCTGCAATACTCAATCAAAAATCAACATTCTTAGATTAATAAGTCTCCCCATTCGCAAAAACCTTGAATCGGTTAAAACCAATCTTGTACTGCAGTACATCATAATCCAATCTATAGTCAGCCACGGTTTGGTTGGTTATGTCGTACGTTTTGCCTTGGCTAAACATGCGTAGTGTATTGGCTTGATTGGTGTAGGCCAATGACTTATATTGCATCTGCATTTTTGCGGGATAATAGTTTTCGAGAACCTCAGTTTTTCCTTCATAAAAAACATTAAAAAAACCATTCACCGCTTCATAAGCAACCAAGAAATCCGTTACTTGATAGCGAGGTTCGTAAAAACCTATATTGAACATTTTGCCATCATAAAATATTTTGAAATTCCCCTCATAGTTTACAAACGCTACCACATTATCGCCCACTTGGTATGATTTTGGCGCAAAGCCATCGATCTTAAAGGTTTGTCCTTTATAAAAAATTTTAAACTCATTATTAATATCCGTATAGGCAATTGTATTGCGCCCCACCTGAAAATCTTTTACCCGTTGCTGCTCTAGCGTAAAAACTTCGTTTTGATAAAATGCTTTGAACATTTCATTAAAATTAATGTAAGCACCAATATTATCAGAAGCGCGCACATTCTCGGCAAAAGAAAAATCGCCTTCGTCCAATAATAAATAAGTTTCTAGCTCGGTAATGTCACCATTATAATAACCGTTAAATGATGATCTATTAATGTCATAAAACATCACCACGCTATCACCCATGGCAAAATCACTACACAAGCCCGACAATAATTTTACGTCATTCCCATCAATGACCGATACCATATTCGCGCTTTTGTAAACAATCAAATTATCCGAAACCTGAAATTGCAATGTATATAAATCGCTAATCGAAGACACGACGCCATCGCGATACACCTTAAAATTTCGCTGATTATCCAAATAGGCAATCGTACTTTTTCCTATTTTATAATCCACAGGTTTTAGGTGCTCCAGCTTATTTACCGCGCCATTATCAAATGCATAAAACTCTTGCCGCACATCTATGTACGCAGAGTATGGTTGGGCAAAAGCCGTCATGCAAGTAAAAATAGGTAGTGCTAAAAATGCGAGGGATTTAAAATTCATTATTATTAATTGTCGATAAAGTTATGCTTTTCTTGTTAAACGCCCATTCCAAAAAAATCGGGCATAGTCCTAGACGTTACATCATGGCGTTTCGTTTGAGTAGGTAGGGTAGTAATATTTGTTCAAAGCCTTTATTAATATCCGCGTCAATAATATCTATGCCATATTGCAAACATTTTAGTTCGATTTTTCGGCGATACTCCGTCATCTGTTCGGCGTATTCTTTTTTTAATTGATTGGAATTCATTCTTATTTTTTCGCCAGTTTCAAGATCAATAAATTCATACGGCTTGTTGTCGTACTGAAAATCTACCTCCAATTTTTTATCCTGCACTTGAAATAAGATGACCTCATGCTTATTAAATTTCAGATGTTGCAGCGCATCAAAAAGTTCGTCCATTTCCGTTACACTGTCCAGCATATCGCTAAAAATAATTACAAGGCTACGCTTATGCACCACGTCGGCAATCTGATGCAAAATTTGGGTAGTGCGAGTGCCTTTCAGCTTTTCCTCTTTTTGCATTGTTTTTTCTAGCTCGGCAATTAGGCGCGAGTAATGCACGGCGTTACTTCGGCAAGCACTTTTGTAATACAATGTTTCGTCAAATAAATGCAGGGCCGTAGCATCCAATTGTTTTTTAAAAATTTTAAAAAGCGCCGCTGCCGCCACGCAACTAAATTCTAGCTTGTTATACTCGCTGGGGTTTTCGGGAAAAAACATGGACGACGAAGTATCCATCACCACTTGGCAGCGGAGGTTTGTTTCCTCTTCATATTTTTTTATAAAAAGTTTGTCCGTGCGGCCATACACTTTCCAATCAATATGTTTTAGGTTATCGCCCAAATTATATAATCTGTGTTCGGCAAATTCAACCGAGAAACCATGAAACGGACTTTTGTGCAAACCAATAATAAAACCCTCCACTACTTGTTGTGCCAAAAAGTTTAGATTCTCAAATTTTGCATTTGGTTTTATCGTCATGTAGTTTTTACTATTTTATTTTAGGTGCACGTCGGCAAATGTGCTCATCCTTTTTTAAAAGTGTGAGTTTTGGAGCAGCCAAAATTGTATGTGGTAAATTTATTTTTAAATGTTGGGGTAGAAAAATCAGATTCACTATATTTGAACATATTTAACGGATGAAGACAAAACTCCTTCTCATAGCCCTAGTTAGCATTTTTAGCTTTGCATCATGCACCCAAGAATTTATTTGCCAATGCGAAATTTCGTATGAAGGCGCGCAGCCTGGCTTGCCCGAGCCTGCCATCAAAGAGTTTTTTATAAAAGATAAAAAAGACGAGGCAGCCAAAAAATGCGAAGAAAATAGTAGCACGCAGGTTGGTGAAGACATCACCATGAATCAAGCATGTCGCTTATTTTAATCTCCTTCTTTTTACAAAAAATTATTGTTGAAAACTAAAATGTACTTTATTCTATAAAGTATTCTGGTTTGATTTTACTTTGTTTTCCTTATGTTGGAAGATTACAAAATCATCAATGAAAAAGACACTCGCTCAGGATTTGGTGAGGGAATTTACGAACTAGCAAAAGAAAATATAAACGTGGTGGCACTATCTGCCGACCTTTCTGGATCGTTAAAACTAAATAAACTTATGGATGAATTTCCTGATCAGTTTATACAGTGCGGCATAGCCGAGGCCAATATGATGGGCGTGGCAGCAGGATTGACCATTGGTGGCAAAATTCCGTTTACTACAACTTTTGCCAATTTTTCTACATCACGGGTGTATGATCAAATACGCCAAAGTATTGCGTACAGTGGTAAAAATGTAAAAATATGTGCATCACATGCAGGTCTTACTCTGGGCGAAGATGGTGCCACTCACCAAGTACTAGAAGACATTGGTATGATGAAAATGCTACCCGGTATGAAGGTGGTAGTTCCTTGTGATTTTAACCAAACGAAATTAGCAACTAAAGCTATAGCCGAATTTGACGGCCCAGTTTACCTCAGATTTGGCCGACCAAAATGGCCAAACTTCACTCCCGAAAATCAAGATTTTGTGATTGGAAAAGCGCAAGTGATGAGCGAGGGTACAGACGTAACTTTAATTGCCTGCGGCCACATGGTATGGTTGGCGTTGGAGGCAGCCCGAAAATTAGTCGAGGATAGTATTAGTGTTGAAGTAATCAATATGCATACTATCAAACCCTTGGATGAAGAAGCAATTTTGAAATCAATTAAAAAAACAAACTGCTTAGTGACTGCTGAGGAGCATCAAATGAACGGCGGATTGGGCGATAGCGTGGCGCAAGTAGCACAGCGAAATCACCCCGTGCCACAAGAGTTTGTGGCCGTACAAGATACTTTTGGGGAAAGCGGTACGCCCACAGATTTGCTCGAGAAATATGGATTGAGTACCGAAGCAATTATTGCTGCCATCAAAAAAGTAATGGCTCGCAAAAAATAGAGTGTTACCTAAACTGTTAAAAAACTTTTTATTTACGGTTAAATAGCACTGCCTCAGCGTGTTTGGCGTATTTTTATTTTCCCTTTTCATTATTTAAGGCTATATTGAAAAAGTATTATTTCTAAAGTTTATGCGTAAATATCTTTTCTTACTTTCTATTATTTTTTTGTTGGGCAGTAGTGCCACAGCAACAAATCCTGATATGGGGCGCAACCGTGAAAATGCGCGAGTGTACGCGTACATTGACGGAATTTATGCCCAGCTCAACTATCAGCGTGGCATGAGTAAAATGAAATTAGAAACGTTTCGGAGCGCGTATTATGGGTACCTCAATTTATTAGAAGCAAAAAAAATATACAACAAACGATATTTGACGGTGTGCGATTTTTCATTATCTAGCAATTCTGATAGGCTTTGGGTGATTGATGTGCCAAACAAAAAAGTAGTCATCAATACATTGGTTGCCCATGGTTCTGCCACGGGTGATGAATATGCCACCAGTTTTTCCAACATTCCCGAATCGCACCAAAGTAGTTTGGGCTTTTATGTAACTAAGCAAACATACTCAGGCGCGCACGGTTATTCAATGCGCCTAAATGGTGTGGACGGAAATTTTAATAATAATGCCGATAGCCGCGATGTAGTTATGCACGGTGCCAATTATGTAAGCAAAGAATACGCCCGGGCCAACCATCGCATTGGGCGCAGTTGGGGTTGCCCTTCGGTAGAAAATAAAATGGCAGGACCAATAATTGATAAAATAAAAAACGGTAGTTGCCTTTTTATTTATCACCCCACGAATAGTTATTTGCGATCGTCTTATTGGTTGAATAATAAAATAGCAAGATTACCCGAAGCGGGTGAATTGGCATCAAGCAATG
>JBBSPP010000251.1:0-5015 GCA_038258625.1 Chitinophagales bacterium | reverse complement strand
AGTCTTAAACAATTTGCACAAAAGCGCTGTCCGAAACATTGATTAAATTCTGATGAATAATTGCATTTTTATTTTTTCAACTGCCTAAGCGTTTTAATATTTGTTTACTCAATTGTATATGTTATTTTTTCGAGATTCAAAGTATTTGCTATAGCCGTAAAAATTTCATTGTAACCTCCTTTCAAGTCATATAATTGTTCCTGCGTGCCCATTTCAACTGATTTACCATTTTCTAAAACAATAATTTTTGAAGCATCGATAATTCGTGAAATACTGTGTGAAATAATAATTATAGAACGATCTTTTTTTACATCATCTATTCATTTTTTTATTTGTCCCGTAGCAATGGCATCAAGGTTTGCTGTAGGTTCATCCAAAAATATAATAGTCCGGTTTTTTAAATAATCGTGCAATGGCAATGCGCTGTTGTTGTCGGACGGATAGCAGATTTGCTTTTCGTTCATAGCCTTTGGGTTTGCCAATTATTTGATTATGTATGTACACATTTTTTGTTGCCGTGATAATTTCTGCTGTAAAGCTTTAGGATTTCCATAAAAATATTTTCGGAAATTGTTCCTTTAAATATGTGGTTGTTTGCAAAACCAATCTAATGTTTTTTTCTAAAGCGATTAACAAAAACTACTTAAACATATTCCTGAATGTTGGATAGATTTTGTGGGTTATTTTATTTTCTAATCTTACATCTAACAATTGGCCGCTTGCAGCAATGCCAGATTTTTATCAAAAAATTTAATAGAATGATAAGACTTGAGCCTTGCTCTAAACGGTCATAAAGAACTGAACATGCTATTTTTCTATACTCCTGGGAGCTATTGCCATTTTTATGGGATGTCTATTTCTCGTTCATAGAAAGTGTCAATAGAAAAAAACTTTCGGTCAAAGCTCTTACACTATGTGTAATATTTTCGGTCAATGCAACCATTTGTCCTTTTTCAATTTGAGTGCTTTGTTGTTCTGCGGTGAATTCTATTTTACCTTCTAATACCTGCACGCTTATTACTCCGTTTGCTTTATGTGGTTTTAGTTCGGCATTTTTATGTAGTCCTATAATTACCATTCTCATAGTTTCCGATTTAAAAATTGTCATCGAATTACGGTCACTTTCTGCCCAAGTAGTTTCTGATTTTATTTGTTTGATTGACTGGATCAAATTCATTTCTACCAAAGGCGCATTCAAAATTCGTTCGCCTTCTGGTCTTAGAGGAGTGGCATCATTTGATTTATTTTCCATTTTACTTTGTTTGTAATGAGTGCTTAATTTTTCTATTAATTCTGTAGTTACTTCGTCCTGTGAAATTCCATATCCATTCACTAAAGTTCCTTTTACGCCAAATTTTGAAGATGAGATAGCATAAAGAATTGACTGATAGTCAGGGTCTGAGTCGCCTTCGAATCGATAAACTTGGTCAATTTGAAAATCGTCGGGTGAAAGTGAGATATTCGGTTGGTGGCAAATTAAACATTCGCCCTTTATATTAAAATCGTAGGTGTAACCCATTTTTACAAGTCCGTTTATAGTTTCTGATAATGTTCCAAAACTTTCGTTCAAATTTTTATTATTCATCTCTCAAAGGTAATCTTAATTTGTGATGCTGTTTTGGCTTCTATGTTACAGCTATGGTATTCGGCTAGTTAGAGAATGGGTTTTAGTTCCGAAGGTACGAGATATCGTGTGTTATGTTATTAGCCAAAGCTACACTTTTGCTTCTACCTGCCGACAGGTTATTTTTTCCTGAATTGATCCGCCGTGGCGGATGGCGGTTTTCGGAGCAGAGTTTGTTGGTTTGTAGTGTTGCTAGTATTCCTTCATAAGCTGATTTTAGGGGCAGGTTTTTATTTTACGGCCTTCAAAATTATCAAATTCGACGACAGGTTGACAATCGTCGGTTGTTTTAAATTCCATATCCTTTAATACTTTTAAAATTTCAAATTTTTCAGTTTGGCTGTAGCATTCAATGTGAAGCGCTCCATCTTTAAATATTGAGATTACTGTTTTAGATTTAGGAAATGAAAAAAAGAAGTATGGCAGGCTAGCATTGCAACGCATAAGCCAAAATAAATAAGGTATAAACTCGATGACTTCTTTTTGTTTAATTTGAAAACCTCCTGTAAATAAACTGATTTGCAATTTAGTCAAAATCTTCTATTAAGACGTATGTCAATATTTTCCTTGTGTAAGAACTATATTCTGCTCTTGCACAAGGTTCGTCAGATACCCCAATTGGATCCCAAACATAATAGAGAACTTCATCGATTCGCTGATATAGTTCCTTTATTTTTCCTTTATCTGTCATTTTTCTAATTGCACACAACATCTCTGTACACGTATGTCGCATATATCTACTTTGTACTCACCTCAGATTATTCTTTATCAAACTTATGTTTTTTCATCAATATATCCAAGGGGCTTTTACCGCGCTTCTATTTATGCGCTTAGGGTAATTTGAATCTTAACTGACGCAAGCATCAACATTAGATACCAATGTTTACTCAAAAAAAATGCGTAAAAAAATACTTACGACTTACGACATAAGACTTACGACTAGGCATTAAATTCGCTCCCCAGCATGAACCTTCAATTCCTGCAAGATTTATACAAAAATCATTCTGCCAATAAAAGTTTGGCGGCGGGCATTTCATTGTCCGAACCCAAAATTTTTAATCTTAAAAACATCAACGAGTCTGCACGGGCGTTTTTGTTTTCGGCATTTTTCAAAGACCAAAAGTATAATCATTTAGTAATTGAAGATGACTACGAAGCCGCCGCCTATTTTCATAATGATATAGAGCAAATTACCGATGCGCTCGATGTTTGTTATTTCCCCGATAGTTTTAAACGCATGGGCGACTACGACCAACTCAACAGTAGCCACGTCATGTTGCGCGCCGAAACCTTGCTAAAATTTCAGCCAGAGGATGGAAAAGCGGTGAATAAAAAAGTAATGCTCACATACCCCGAAGCACTTTTTGAAAAAGTTGTCAACGCAAATGCTTTTGGTAGAAATATACTTTTAATAAAAAAAAATCAGGATATTGACACGGCTTTCTTAAGTGAGTTTTTGGTAGATCTTGGTTTTACAAAAGAAGAATTTGCTTTTGAGCCAGGGCAGTTTTCCATCCGCGGTGGCATTATAGATATTTATTCTTTTGGCAACGAACATCCGTATCGCATTGAGCTTTTTGATACTGAGGTAGAAAGCATCCGCCTCTTTGACCCCGAAAGTCAGCTGTCGTTAAAGCAACTGTTGCAGGTAAAAATTGTACCCAACGTTGAGCATGATTTTGATGAAGAAGAACGCATGACGTTGCTAGAATATTTGCCGAGCAATACAATCGTTTGGGTAAATGATTTAGCACTAGTAAAAGAAAAACTACAAGCGCAAAAAGAAAAGTACATAGAAAAAGCGGCGTCAAACAGTGATGATATTTTGCTACATGCCAACAACGTAATTGATGTAGAATCTTTTTTCGCAAAACTAAGCGAGCGTAGCATTATAGATTTTGGCCGCAATAATGCCGCCGATGTTTTTCCTGAAATAGCCACTGAAAACATTGAATGTCACACCAAACCACAACCCGCCTTTAATAGAAATTTTGATATGCTCATTGAGCATTTTAATGATAAAAGCGCGGAGTTCTACAACATTTTTGTGTGCGCTGAAAATACCAAGCAAACCACGCGCCTCCAAAGTATTTTCGAAGATCTGAATCAAAATATTGTTTTCACAGCATTGCCAATTTCATTATCGGGTGGATTTATTGATGAGGATTTGAAAGTGCTTTGTTATACCGACCATCAAATTTTTCAGCGGTACCATAAGTATAAAGTTAAGCAGGCATATAGCAAGGGCAAGGCCATGACCATCCGTACGCTGAACGAGCTGACGCCCGGCGATTTTGTGAGCCACATCGACCACGGCGTAGGGATGTATAGCGGCCTGCAAAATATTGAAGTGAAAGGCGTGAAGCAAGAAGCGGTGCGCATTATTTATAAGGATAATGATGTGCTGTATGTGAATATTAATTCGCTACATAAGATTTCAAAATTTACGGGTAAGGATGGTACGCAGCCCAAAATTCATAAGCTCGGTAGCGGCGTTTGGGAAAAACTAAAAAACAAAACCAAGAAAAAAGTAAAGGACATTGCCGCCGAATTAATCAAACTATATGCGCAGCGAAAAGCGGTGCCGGGTTTTGCGCATCAGCCCGATACCTATTTGCAAACCGAGCTAGAGGCATCATTTATTTTTGAAGATACGCCCGACCAAAGCACCGCCACCGAAGATGTAAAAGTTGACATGGAGAAAGAAAGCCCCATGGACAGATTGGTGTGCGGTGATGTAGGTTTTGGAAAAACTGAGATTGCCATCCGTGCTGCTTTCAAAACGGTGACCGATAGCAAGCAAGCCGCCATCCTTGTGCCAACAACTATTTTGGCGTATCAGCACTTTCAAAATTTTAGCGAGCGACTAAAAGATTTTCCTTGTACGGTGGATTATCTCAACCGTTTTAAAAGCAGTAAGGAAAAAAAAGAAACCTTGCAACGATTAGCCGAAGGCAAGATTGACATCATTATTGGCACGCACGCATTGCTGAGCAAAGATGTAAAATATAAAGACCTCGGCCTATTGGTAATTGATGAAGAACAAAAGTTTGGCGTGGGTGCCAAAGAAAAAATACGCGGTATAAAACAAAATGTAGATACGCTCACACTCACGGCCACACCCATCCCGCGTACGCTACAATTTTCGCTGATGGGTGCGCGCGATTTGAGCATTATAAATACGCCACCACCAAATAGACAACCTGTAGAAACCGAGGTTCGCATTTTTAATGAAGAGCTAATTCGCGATGCTATTTATTACGAAGTGGAGCGCGGCGGGCAGGTTTTCTTTATTCATAACCGTGTAAAAGATCTGGGCGAAATGTGCTCGTTCCTAAAAAATCTTTGTCCTGATGTAAGTTTTGGTAGCGCGCACGGGCAGCTAATAGGT
>JBBSPP010000250.1:0-5095 GCA_038258625.1 Chitinophagales bacterium | reverse complement strand
TTCTTTTTTGGATTTTCTTTTTTTATATAATGAATGTCCAAAACAAAGTTGTACGCTTTACATTAGGTTGGCATCGGTATCTTTTTCTATTTTTTTTCAGTCTTATATTTTTACTTCTAGCCTACCACCTCTTGTGCAATATGCGCAGCATCATTTATGATAGCACCCTTAATTTTGAGGTTACACTTTGGAATAGTGTTTCGGCGTTCACCATGATTGGTTTGGGTACATTACTACTCACCTTCATGAATTTTGTGTTCAGTGCCATTATTTTGTTTAGATATTTTGAAAAATACGCCGATAGCAAATGGGTAATTTTTTTGGTCCCAATTGTTGGGGCAATACTTACTTTCTTTTTTGTCCCTGCCAATTTAAAGGTTTCCGTTTTAGGTGTTCTAGCTTGGGCAAGCCTGTTTTTTTATTTAATTGGATTGCGTTATTTAAATACAAAATTTGATTTCAATTCATACAAATTAATTTATTGGCTCATCTTCTTATCCGCGAGTTGTGTTCTAACTATTTTTCATTTTGATAATAAAAAAGAAATTGCAACGAGGCTAAACATTGCACAAAACATCCTTCAGTTTGAAGACAATAATATCGAAAACAAATTGTCGGATCTGAATAAAAGATTGGCATCAGATCCATTTTTTTTATCTGATAGTGTGGCCGACGAAAATATTACTGAGTACATAAATAGGCTATATCTTTTTCCGTTTACGCGTCAATATAGTACCAGCATTACATTACACCCAATTGATTACGAACACAGTCACAAAAGTGTGGGCACTAATTTTGAACATGTTCTTACTAATTCTTTAGCGCAAGACTCGAGTTATAATTTATACCTTATCAATAATCCTGGTATGGAGGAGTACGTATTGTCAACAATAGTTGGCGAGCGACAATTGGTAATTCGGTTAAAACCCACATACTTCAATCTGAAAAATGAGAGTAACATTTTAGCCACATCGCAATTTGACCCAACAAGCCATGATGATTTTTCAAAATATAAATTAGCTTTTTATGCGAATGACGAGCTGGTAAATCAAATTGGCATAGGCCGTTTTCCAGAAAAATTGAGGGACAATTTAAAAAAGGTTGAAGGACTTATTTTTCAGAATAATAATTATAGCGATGTAATCCATCATATACGAACGAGTAACATAAAAAAGTCAATTATCATTAGGCAAGAGACGAATGTGGTCTATAATTTCAGTACTACGTATGCCTATATTTTTAGTATCATTTTTGGGCTCGTTTCACTTTATATTCTGGGCAATATTATTGCGCGATCCAACCTGCGTCGCAAACGATTTGTAAATTTATTAGGTCTTACGTTGCGGATGCGCATTCAGCTTTCCATCCTATTTGTTGAGCTTATATCACTTACCATTATTGGATTCGTAACTATTTATATGTTCACCAATAAAGCACGCAGCTCGGCCATTGAACTTTCCAATATTGCCTCGCGCGAAATACAATACGCGATTCGTGATGATGGAATTTTTGAAAACTTGGCAAATGCAGATAGTTCCAATTTTGCTACAAACGGTTTTATGAAAATTATTAAACCGTATCTGGATAAACATAAAGTTGACTTGATTATATATAGCACAAATGGCACCCGTCTATTTACTACCGTGGCACCTCCCGTAGCTTCGCTTATTCCAAATCATATTAACCCAATGGCAAATTATGATTTGATAAAAAACCAAAATGGGATTATTCTTAAAACACAAAAATTGGGCGAACTGGAATATTACACCACTTATTCCTACCTCCGAAATAGTGCCAATAAAAAAATTGGCATTATGGAAACACCCAATTTTACGGCACAGCAAGTGATGCAGCAAAGCAATGCAGATGTAATTACGATGCTTATAAATATTTATGCTTTTGTTTTTCTATTGTCTTCGCTTTTTTCTTTTTACATTACCAAACGGCTGACAAAATCATTCAAAAAAATTGTTACTCAATTTGCCAAAATTAATTTGACCCAAACCAACGAACCTCTCACCTGGCCGTACAGCGATGAGATTGGGCTACTTATAAAAGAGTATAACCGCACGCTACGAAAGTTAGAAAATAGCACTGTGCTGTTGGCAAAATCGGAACGTGAATTGGCGTGGCGAGAAATGGCAAAACAAATTGCACACGAAA
The DNA here is from genome assembly GCA_038258625.1 of Chitinophagales bacterium. Lineage (GTDB taxonomy): Bacteria > Bacteroidota > Bacteroidia > Chitinophagales > Chitinophagaceae > JAGNRR01. The sequence goes on along the minus strand of JBBSPP010000250.1, from coordinate 2,932 downwards.
TAAAAAATCCTCTTACGCCAATGAGTCTTTCGCTACAATCGTTGCAAATGGCTATAAGAAGAAATGACCCAAATGTGCCTGAGATTACCGAGCGAATGACAAACACCGTACTCGAACAAATAAAAGTATTGACAAGGATTGCCTCAAATTTTTCAGAGTTCGCGCGTATGATTGACATCGAAGCGCGCAAAGAGTCGCTGATCGATATTTTGGAATCGACCACCGGAATTTATTCGGACACTGAAGAAACTGAATATCTTTTTGTACTGCCAAAACAAGATATATATCTTTATGTTGACAAGGTAAAAATTATACGAGTGATTACGAACGTAATTCAGAATGCGGTACAATCCATACCCGCTGACCGAACAGGAAAAATCACACTTATAGTAACGCGAGAAGTGCACAACAAAGTAAAAATTACCGTTGCCGATAACGGCGATGGCATTCCAGATGAGTTTGTCGCAAAAGTTTTTGAACCAAACTTTACAACTAAATTCTTGGGTTCTGGATTGGGCTTGGCCATGTGCAAAGACATTATGCTAAAATCTGGTGGAAACATTTATTTTGAAACTGAGCTAGGCAAAGGCACTGATTTTCATATCGAAATTCCGGAGTATCATAAAGATGATGAGCAGGAATATAATGAGGATGATGACTACGAAGATGAAGACGATGAAGACTATGAAGATGACTTAGACTAATTGGCTAATTTTTTTACTAAAAATCTATAACGTTGTTTCGCCCATTTTCATTACTATATCAAATTCTTTTTTGGTCACCTTCCCTACCGATAATCGCATCAGCCGTACCAAATCCATATCCGCCAATTTGGGTGTTGCTTTTATTTCCTTTAAAGTCACTGTCTTTTTCATATCTTTTTTTGGCTTTATATCTACAACCACCCATCGGTCATCATCAATGGTTGGGTCTGGGTAATGCTCTTTTACAACCTCAGCAATCCCTACAATTTCCAACCCTTCATTGGAATGGTAGAAAAAAACCAAATCGCCTTTTTTCATCTCCTTCATATTATTTCGAGCAGCATAATTTCGCACGCCATCCCAAAACGTTTTCTTGTCTTTTTTAAGCTCCTCCCAGCTATATTTAAAAGGCTCAGATTTCATTAACCAATATTTCATACTGTATAATTTTTCACAATAATAGGAATTAATTATCTCCTACTTTTGCGCCATGCTAAAAAGAACGCATTTAATATTCATACTTTTTGTATTGGCTAGTTGTGCTGTAAAAAAAGAAGAACCTGCGCGGGTAACCCTACAGCCCATTAAAATAAGTGCCCAACCAAAAGTGTTTCGGTTACAGCCCAATAAGGAAATTGACATCCTTCATACGGAGCTAAATGTATCGTTTGATTGGCAAAAACATTTGTGCTACGGCGAAGAAGAAATTACATTCACGCCGTATTTCTATTCGTTAGATTCTTTTTCGTTGGATGCAAAGCAATTTATTTTTAATAAAATTACCCTAACAAAAAATGGCGAAGAAATAGCCCTTACAAAAAAATATGATGATGCAGTGATAACGCTTTTTCCTGTAAAAAAACTAAACCAATTCGACACCCTAAAACTTTTTATAAACTACACCGCCCAGCCCGACAAAGCAACTGCCGAAGGAAGCCAAGCAATATCAGATGCTAAAGGCTTATATTTTATAAATACCGAAAAAAAAGAGCCCTACAAACCTATGCAAATATGGACGCAGGGTGAAACCGAATCGAATTCAAATTGGTTTGCCACTGTTGACAAACCGCATGAAAAAATGACCTTCCACATCAATATTACCGTGCCAGATTCTATGACGACACTGAGCAACGGTCTTTTGAAAAAAAGTATAAAAAACACCAACAACACCCGTACTGATTATTGGCAAATGAAGCAACCTATGAGCGCCTATTTGGTAATGATGGCAATAGGAAATTTTGAAAAAACAACCGATGAATGGCGGAGTAAGGAAGTCAGTTATTTTCTTGAACCGAAGTATCATCCTTTTGCCAAAAACATTTTTAATCATACGACCGAAATGCTCGAATTTTATAGCAACAAACTTGGGGTGGAATATCCTTGGCAAAAATATGCGCAGGTAATTGTGCGTGATTATGTAAGTGGCGCCATGGAAAATACAAGCGCAACTTTGCACGGAGAATTTGTACAAAAAAATGATAGAGAACTAATTGACAATCAAAATGACGGCATCATTGCGCATGAGCTTTTCCATCAATGGTTTGGCGATTTGGTTACCTGCGAGTCATGGTCGCACCTTACGCTCAATGAGGGTTTCGCCACATTTGGTGAGCAACTATGGTTTGGTTATAAATATGGCGAGGTGGCCGAGCTAAAGCATATTCATAAAAGTATGCGCCAATATTTGAGCTACAGCCAGCGAGATGACGACCCGATTGTTCGTTTTTATTATGCCGATAAAGAAGAAATGTTTAACCGCATTACTTACCAAAAAGGCGCGCGTGTTTTAAACTTATTAAAATTCAGCATTGGCGAAAAAGCATTTTACAGCGCAGTAAAAAACTACCTTGAAAACTATGGCTATAAAGCTGCCGAAATCGAAAACTTTCGACAGGAGGCAGAAAAAACAACGGGTCAAGATTTGCGATATTTTTTTAAACAATGGTTTTTGCGCGGCGGTCATCCCGTTGTTGATTTTAGTACAAAAATTATAGGCGACGATGTAGAAATTAGTATCACTCAAACCCAACAAGATTCGTTGTTTAGTTTTCCATTTCAATTTCGCTATGGCAGTGAATATATTACCATAGAATGCAGTGAAAAAAATACTGTTTATAAAATACCAAACGTTGCCAACCAGCCACATATTTACCCAGACCCAAATGGAATTTTTATTGGAGAGATAAATAACAAAACCACCGATGATGAAAATCTACTTTCCTATTATA
>JBBSPP010000249.1:0-5127 GCA_038258625.1 Chitinophagales bacterium | reverse complement strand
GGGCTTGTCGAGGTGGGTTTGGCCACCTTTACCCGGCGTAACGCCGCCCACCACATTGGTGCCATATTCTATCATTTGCCCTGCATGGAACGTACCCTCGGTACCTGTAAAACCTTGCACAATAATTTTGCTATCTTTTGTTACTAAAACTGCCATAGGGCGGCGAAGGTAAAGTTTAGACGCTAGACTTTAGACATTAGAGGTTAGACTTTTTTTGGGTGCGAGGCTTAGGTCTGAAAACTAACCTTTGAAGTCTGCAATTGCTGCGCTCATTATCAGGTAAATTTCTTGTAGTTGAAGATTGTTTTTTAGCATATCTACCTGAGTTTTCATGGTGCTAGTATCGCCGCGTTTGGCGGGGCCGGTTTGCAAAAGGGCAGGAGAAGATGTCGATAGTTTCTCAACGGTGTTTTGAATGATAGGCAGCATAATTTCAAAAGACAAATTATTTTCTTGCAATAGTTTTTCGCTTTGGGCAAACAGATGGTTGGTAAAATTATTGACGAGTACGGCCGATAAATGCAATACTTTTTTCTGTTCATCGGTGGCTTCGGTTACATTGTTGGTGAGGCATTTCAAAAGGCTCACCGCTTTTTTTCGCATGGGCAAATTGCTACTTTGCAATACAAAAGGCACATCATTTCGCGTGGGTAGTTTTTCTTTTTGGATTGAAAAAATAGGCCAAACGCACGCCAAGTTTTCGCTTAGGGTTTCAATTTCTTTCAACCCAATGCTCCCAGATGTATGGATTAATTTTTTGTCTTTAAAAAAAGCTGAAGAAGCAAAAGTGCGAATGACATTATCTGGCACGGCTAATAAAAAAGTGGTGGATGTACTTTTTGTATAATCGCTAAGAAAAGGGGCATTTAGTTTTTGCGCTAGTTCGTTTCCCGTTTCTGCATTTGATGAAATTATTGCTTCAATAATATTTCCTGCTTCCATGGCACGAGTGCCAATGTATGTTGCAATGTTGCCTGAGCCTATTATGGAGAAGTTCACGGGGTGCAAATTAAACAATTTATTGGAGTAGAAAACTTCCAAAGTCTATTACCAACATAATTATAGACTTTCGAAGTTTACAAGGCCAAATCACCACTTAATACTCGCCACCCCTTACTTTTGCCAGCGATTTTTTTTAGTTGTGAATATTCCTATTGTCAATAAAAGTGATTTTCCCTTGCCCGTTTATAAAACGGTTGATTCGGCAGGGATGGATTTGTGTGCCAATATTAAAAAAACGGTAACACTAAATCCGTTGGAACGGCAACTAATCCCCACGGGTCTTTTTATAGAATTGCCCAAAGGCACGGAGGCGCAAATTCGTCCACGTAGCGGCTTGGCGTTGCAAAGAGGGTTGACGGTTTTGAATACGCCAGGTACAATTGATGCAGATTATCGCGGTGAAATTCAGGTATTGCTCGTCAATATTTCTAACGAAAAAACGACCATTGAACCAGGTGAACGAATTGCTCAAATTATTGTAGCGCGCTACGAAAAAATTGAATGGCAACTTATCGAAAAATTATCAAACACAGACCGAGGTGCTGGCGGATACGGCCACACAGGTACTAAATAAAAAATATAAAAACAATGAACATAATTATTCCAATGGCAGGCCGCGGTTCCAGAATGCGCCCACATACATTGACTACTCCCAAACCACTTATACCCATAGCTGGCAAACCAATGGTGCACCGTATTGTAGAAGATATTGCATCAACGGTTGACCAAAAAATTGAAGAAGTAGCCTTTGTAATTCGTAAAGATTTTGGTGCAAAAGCTGAGGAAGATTTAAAAGCGGTAGCGGCAAGTTTTGGCGCGGAAGGAAAAATTTATTATCAAGAAAATCCGTTGGGTACGGCCGACGCTATTTTATGCGCAGACAATTCTTTAAAAGGAAATACGTTTATTGCTTTTGCTGATACTTTATTTAAAGCTGAGTTTAGCATCGATACAGAAAAAGACGCCATCATTTGGACACAAAAAGTAGCCGACCCAAGCGCATTTGGCGTGGTACAATTGAACGAAGAAGGTGTGATTATAAATTTTGTAGAAAAGCCAAAAGAATTTGTTTCTGACCTAGCAATTATTGGCGTGTATTATTTTAAAGACGGTGAAAATCTCAAGGCCGAATTGCAATATTTAATTGACAATAACATCATGGACAAAGGTGAATATCAGCTCACCGACGCCATGGAAAATATGAAGCAAAAGGGGCTACAATTTTACACTGGCCAAGTAGAGGAATGGCTTGATTGTGGGAATAAGGATGCCACACTTTTTACACTAGAACGTATATTAGAAATAAAGCAACACGCAGAAACACTGCATCAAAAGAATACAACGCTCACAAATGCAACCATTATAGAGCCCTGTTTTATTGGCGAAAATGTAAGAATTTCCAACTCAATTATTGGTCCGCACGTAAGCCTAGAAGCCGGCGCGGAAATAGAAAATTCAATTATCAAATCGTCTATCATTGGTGCGGATTCAAAAGTTAAGAATTGTATAATTGAGAAGTCATTACTCGGAAATAATGTAGATTGCCAGTCAAAGGCAGAAGAATTAAGCCTTGGTGATTTTTCGTTCAAAGTATGCTAAAAAATACAATTTACATTTCAATATTTGTTGCACTTGGTATGGGTGCCTTATCCTGTGGCAGTACCAAGAAAATAGTAACAACCCAACCATCAAAAAAAGGCGCTACGAGTGCCCGAGCTAGTAGTGAGTACGATGCTTTTTTTGAGGCTGAAAAATATAGGCTCAAGGGCGATAAAGCTCGCGCCCGATCTATGTACCGTGATTTTGTAAAACTTTATAAAAACAACGATGCCGCATTGTACAATTTGGCTCGGCTTGAGTTTGAAAGTTTTCAATTTGTCGATGCTGAAAAATATATAAGCCAAGCGGTAAGCTTATCGCCCAAAAACCAATATTATATGGAGTTGTATGCTGACATTTTATCGGTTAATAAAAAGCCCAAAAAAGCGGTAGAAATTTATGAGCAATTGGCAAATATGAACAAAGGCAATGCGGATGAATATAACTATAAAAAATATCGGATTTACGCCGAAATGAATGAATACGATAAAGCGTTGCAAACACTCAATGAGTTGGAAGAAAGCTGGGGCGTCTCACCCGAAATTTCGTTGCAAAAAGTAGATTTATTACTTGATCAAAAAAAAGAAAAAGAGGCCATAGAAGAAATAAAAAAATTAATTGCTGACGAGCCGCGCAACCCTGAATATAGAGAACGCCTTGCAAACCTCTACGACAAAACTGGGCGCACCGAGGAAGCAAAAAAAATATATGAAGAGCTGGTAAATGATGCCCCTAATGATGCCAAAGTGTTGATGCGGTCATCTTCTTATTATTTGCGTAATAAGGATACGGTGGGTTTTGAGCGAGTGGTAAAAAACATTGTGGCTAACCCAAAAATTGATAAAGATGTGCGTATGGGCATGTTGATACCACTTATAGAACTGAATAATGACTCAGCGTATATAAGCCGCGAAATTTTGCCGCTGATGAAATCAATGGTGGCGGATGATAGAGCTGACGAACGCACTGCAAAACTCTACGCAGATATTTTGTATGATGCCAAGCAGTACGCACCAGCGGCAAAAGCCTATCAGGATTATTTGGTGTTGGAAAAATCAAAATTTTCGGCATGGTTTAATTTAATGCTTTGCTATTCTAATCTTGAACAACTTGATAGTTTGATAGCTACCGCTGATCAATCGTTTGATTATTTTCCAAATAATGCCTTTACACATTATTTTAAAGGCACTGCGCATTATCAAAAAAAAGAATTTGAAAAAAGTATAAAATCATTGCAAAATGCTGTGGATTTAGAGCCCGAGCCACCCCTAAAAGCGCAGATATATTCCTTGCTCGGCGATTCGTATAATAGCCAAAAAAAGTATAAGAATGCTGATGAAAATTTTGATAAATCATTAGCCATCCAAGAGGATGCTGGCACGCTAAATAATTATGCATATTATCTATCATTGCGCGGTGAGCAGTTAGATAAAGCATTAAAAATGTCTAAGAGATCGTTAGAACTAAGCCCTGGCAACAAAACATTTTTGGACACTTACGGTTGGGTATTTTACAAACAAGGCAAATTTGATAAAGCTAAAGAGCAAATTGAAAAAGCGATTGAAGGAGAAGGCGATGCTGATGTATTGGAACACTTGGGCGATATTTATTACAAACTAAAAGATACAGATCAGGCAGTAAAATATTGGTCACAAGCAAAAGCAGCCGGCGGCACTTCTGAATTTTTAGAAAAGAAAATACGGGATAAAAAAATATATGAATAGCCGAATTATAGTCGTCACCATTTTAATGATGATCACCGCGAGTAGCTGTAAGGTTGTTCCATTTTTTATGCCAAAAGATGGGCGTGATGACCGAGAAGAAAAGCGGATTGAACGCCTGGAAGAGCGCAAGCGAAAAGCACAATATAAATTGGATGTTGGCAAGGGGAAAGAGAAACGAAAAATAAAAAAGATTGAAAAAATAGAAAGCAAACTTCCCGGAGATAGTATTGTTGTGGGGTTGGATTCTGCCTCCCTTGCCAAAACCAAAGAAGATTTGGCAAATGTAATTATTCTCAAAAAAAAGCAAACAGAGGCACTTAAAATTTTTGACGTAAATAAAATAAACTTTAAAACCGTAAAGCTGAAAACTAAAATGAAATTTGTAGCTGACGGGCAAAAGCAAGCATTTACCGCACATTTTCAGATAGAAAAAGATAAGGCAATTTGGATAAATATTTCTGCCGTGCTGGGCCTTCAGGTAGGTCGCGCTCTCATTACGCCAGATAGGGTGCAGGCCATGAATAAATTGAACAACGAATATTACGATTACTCCTTTGATGAATTGGTGAAACTGATAAATGTAAATCTTGATTTTGCAAGCCTGCAAGAAATTATTGTAGGCAACGCCATTGGCGTTGATGGCGAGGTCTTTGAACTTACAGATTTTGGCGGTACCATAAATATTGGTGTAAAAAGTAGCGATTTTTTAAATAAACTTACTTACAACAAAAGCGATTCAACGCTTCGCCAAATTCAATTGCAAGTTTTTAGGGGTAGCTATGCAAGTAATATTTTGGGCATG
>JBBSPP010000248.1:0-5142 GCA_038258625.1 Chitinophagales bacterium | reverse complement strand
ATCCTGTTTTAAAAGTGATAACATGTTGGAACTCCCTACAAAAAGGGGTCCAACCCGAAGCGTGGCGCCAATATTAAAAGCTCGCTTTTCGCTCAAATTATTATTATAGGTAAGCGGTACATACACACCAGCAATTCTACTTTCCCAACGTGGCGTTACGGCATAATAGTTGGGCGTAAACACTCTGTATTCTGCGTTTCTATTTAATTCTTTGAAGGGCACATACCCCATTGCATTTATATAAAAACCTCGAGCCAAATGCAAATCAAACTGCGCGCTCAGTGCCGTAGGCATAGCCACTGTATATTCTTGCCCAGTTTGGTTATTTAAATAATTTACGTTTTGGCTAATAAATGTATCCAAAGCACCCACACTTTGCAGGTTCAAGTTATTAATGTTTATGTTATTTACATTGGTGCTAAAGTCGCGCGCCAGTGGTGTAGATTTAAAAGTAAGCTTACCCACATCAACTAATGATACTCCTACTTTGAAAGAATATTTATTTTTATCGCGGCGGGTGGATGTAAATAATTTTGCATCTTCACTACTATATTTCAAAAATTTAAACTTATCAATCCGTCCACGAAATTCATATACGATACCAGCATCAAACCCAAAACCATTGGCATCTGGCTGTAGCCCGTTTAAACTACCAAACGAGATATCTGATTCGCTATGACCGTAACGTACGCTGTTTCCATTCGCACTAATTGTAGAATCATTATTCGCAGTCAGATTTAGATTTTCCGCGTTAAGATACAAAGAAGAAATACCGCCCAGATATTTAGCGGTAACACCCGCCTTTAAAAAGTGCTTGTCTTCATTTATCAATACGCGACCATAAGTAAAACTTCCCTCAAACCAAGTGAGGGCGTTCATGTTCAACCCACTCAAATTGTATGGTTGATTATAGGTAGCCGCATTCTGAAATTCTTCGTAAAGTTGTTTTGCAAAAGCAGGATTCAAATTATCAACCGCCAAGGCCGTGCGAGATTGAAACCCGATGGCGATACCCGATTTTGACCCCGTGGTAATCATTACCGATGGCAAATTTATACGGTTATTCAATCGAAGTTGCACGTTGTTTCCTTTCACCGAATTTTCTTGCAATACACGATTTTTAAAATCTTGATAAGTGTCATAATCTTTTAATGAAAAACGATTGTTCACCAAATAGCTACGAGAAATACCAATATAATTATTTTGAAACCCAACGTTGGTAGAAAAAAAATTGATATCAACTTTGTATCGATTGTCGGCAACATTTGCGGGCTGTAACATAAGACCATGTATGCCAGCGTAATTGCCAGTACTCAGCCCAAGATAGTCTTGAGAATTTGCTGAAATAAAAGATAGAATAGTGCCAAGAGTAAGTAAGAATTTTTTCATATAACGTTATTTATAAATAAAAGCTAGGTAGTAAGTTAATATAACCATGCACCTCGCAAATCTACATTTTAATGTTTGGCCTGCCATTGATTAACAATACTAACTGTCTGAAAGTGGTAATTATACTAAATTTGTAATTTATATTATAAATGAAACTACCGCCTACATATTTTATGAATCGCTGCATTCAATTGGCAAAATTGGCACGAGGAAATACAGCAGAAAATCCAATGGTGGGCGCGGTATTAGTTTTTGAAAATAATATTATTGGCGAGGGCTTTCATCAAAAATATGGAGACGCACACGCCGAGGTAAATTGTATAAAAAGTGTAAACACAGAAAATATAAAAAACATTCCACACGCTACAATGTATGTAAACCTTGAGCCATGCAATCATACAGGAAAAACACCACCATGCACAACTGCAATTTTGGATGCAGGAATAAAAAACGTGGTACTCGGCACAGCGGACAAAAATCCGTTGGTAGCATCAAAAGGAATTGCCAAGCTACAAGAAAATAAGGTTCAAGTAACAGTGGGTGTATTGGAAAAAGAGAGCTACAAATTGAACAAAGTTTTTTTTACGAATCAAAAATTTAAACGTGCATTTATAAAAATCAAATGGGCGGAAACTGCTAATGGATTTATAGGTCAACCTAGCAATCAACTATCAATTAGCAACGAGCAAACCAATATAATTAGTCATAAATTTAGAACTAGGGTAGATGGAATTTTGGTAGGATTTAATACGGCTAAAAATGATGCTCCAAAATTGAATGCACGATATTGGCAAGGCAAGCAACCCGCTCGAATTTTTATTGATTGGGCGTGCGACTTACCACAAGAAATTATTGCAACTACTGGGCAACGAAATATTGTGTTGAATACTATAAAAAATGAAAATAAAAATGGTGTAGAATTTGTGCAGGTAGAAAAAACAGCCTCCGCCATCGCTGAAAAATTATTGGAACTGCGCATCTGTTCTATACTAGTGGAAGGTGGCGCAAAAACGCATGAACTTTTTTTGTCGGCAAACTGTTGGGATGAAGCAATCGTTATTCAAGGCACAGCAATTATTGATGCAGGAATTGCTGCAGCAAAAATCACAAAAGGCAAATTACTGAGCAGAAAAAGTATAGGCCATGATATTATTTCTCATATTAGCTACTCGCCTTTTCTTACGTGATATTTATTTTTCTTTCCATAATTTTTAATGCTTACATAGGGAGTATTTTCAAGCATTTCCCTACTTGGAAAGTAGATGCAAAAGTGGCCGTAGTTATTAATTACTGGGTATGCGTCTTTACCGGAATGTTGTTTTTGCAAACCATTCCTTTTAGTATAAATAATATCCAGGCTGATTGGTTTCTGTTCAGCATATTATTGGGTGCCATGTTCTTTACACTGTTCAATATTATAGCTATTTCTTCCTTAAAAATTGGCATTACACTTACGCAAGCCGCTGGCAAAATGTCCTTGGCAATTCCTGTATTGTTTTCATTGTACCTGTATAAAGAGGATGTCAACCTACCGAAAGTATTGGGTGTGATACTTGCCTTGGTAGCGGTATATTTTATTACCCAACCTAAAACTTCAGAAGGACAAAAGGTAGAAAAAACATTGTGGTTGCTTCCTGTTTTATTTTTTGGGAGCGGTATAATTGATACAATTCTCAAATTTGTAGAAACAAGTTTTATAAAAGAAAATGAAACCTTGCATCATTTCATTATTCACATTTTTGCGGCGGCGGCAGTTATAGGGGCGGCTTATTTAAGTTATTTGTTTTCGCAAAAAAAAGTACGCATAAATCGTGCTTCGATTATCGCCGGCATCATGCTTGGTGTGCCTAACTATTTTTCAATTTATTTTATTATACGGGCGCTGCAGTTTAAGGATTTAAATAGCTCGTCTATTTTTCCTATAAATAATATTGGCGTGTTGGTGTTGGTTACGCTGTATGGCTTTTTTATATTTAAAGAGCGACTAAGTACTAAAAATAAAATTGGGTTGACCTTGGCTCTTTTATCTATTCTCCTTTTAATTTTTGGTGGCTAACATGAACTCGTACAAAACAATTATAAAAAACTCCGAGGCGCCTTTTAAAGAAAAAGGAAGCAAGTTTATTGGCTATGCTTTTGCCGTTAGTACCGAAAAACAAATTGATAACTATTTGTTGGAATTAAAAATGCAGCACCCAAAAGCCACCCATCATTGTACCGCTTTTAAGCTAGGAACCAATGAGCCACTTGCACGAACAAATGATGACGGCGAGCCAAGCAACAGCGCAGGTAAACCAATACTTGGGCAAATAGAAAGTTTTGAACTTACTAATATTTTGATAGTAGTCGTTCGCTATTATGGCGGCACAAAACTAGGCGTGGGCGGATTAATTTCCGCTTACAAAACGGCCGCCAAACTTGCTATTGAAGAAAATGAAATCGTTGAAAAAGAAATAACTATTATGTATAAAATAGATTTTCCATTCGACCAACAAGGTATTGTTGAGCACTTGCTAAAAAGCGTAGGTGGAGAAATTTTGGACAAAAAATTTGATACTGCTTGTCATTATAAATGCAGTATTCCGAAAGTCAACTCAGAAGAATTTATGGAACGAGTAGCTGCTGAAAGAACGATATAAATTAGTTAATAAAACTAAGCGCCTCTGCCACCATATTTTTAGAACCAATAAAAATTGGCACGCGCTGATGCAATTCCGATGGTTCAATTTCTAAGATAGATTTTTGGCCATCCGTACTAAGTCCGCCCGCGTGTTCCACCAAAAAAGCCATGGGATTACACTCGTATTGCAATCGAAGTTTGCCGGTTGCATTGCTCGTATCGGCAGGGTATAAAAAGATGCCGCCCTTAATTAAAGTACGGTGCATATCGGCCACCATACTACCAATGTAACGATGCGTATAGCATTTTTTATCCCCCTCGTTTTTCATGCAATGATCTAAATAATTTTTCAGTCCGTCAGAATATTTTTGCATATTGCCTTGGTTTACAGAGTATATTTTACCGTCGGCAGGCACTTGCATATCTTTGTGCGAGAGGCAAAACTCGCCAATGCTTGGATCTAGCGTAAAACCATTTACACCCTGTTTGGTACCATAAACCATCATAGTGCTGGAGCCATAAATTACGTAGCCCGCCGCCATTAATTTCGTTCCTTTTTGTAAAAAATCTTCTTTGGTAACAGGTGCGCCAAGGTCGCTGGTGCGACGGTAAATGGCAAAAATAGTACCAATGCTCGCGTTCACATCAATGTTAGAAGATCCATCTAATGGGTCGAATAAAACAACGTATTTTGAATTGACCGAAAACTCATCAGCAAACGCTACAAAATCATCATTCTCTTCGGAGGCGATACCGGCACAGTCTGTACTATTTCGTAACACTTTTATGAGTACCTCATCTGCATATACATCCAGTTTCATTTGTTGCTCGCCTTGTATATTTTCTGTGCCGCGCGCGCCCAAAATATCAACCAAGCCTGCTTTATTTACTTTTTCATTTATCAATTTACAAGCTAAGCCAATATCGCGTAGCAAGGCTGACAAGCCGCCTGTGGCTTGCGGAAATAAGCGAGTTTGTTGGATGGTAAATTCGTCTAAAGTGGTGAGTGTGCTAAAGGGTTTCATTGGCGCAAATATAATGATATGATTAGTGCATTCGGTCGCCGCGCAACGGAAGATTTTTCAGCACCTTAACTTCTGCATCTAGCCAATATTGCCAGCGCTCTTTTACTT
>JBBSPP010000247.1:0-5193 GCA_038258625.1 Chitinophagales bacterium | reverse complement strand
TGTTTTTAAAAATTATAAGCTCCCAGTCCTTGGTTGGAGTGGGAGCTTTTTTTAATTATTGTTTATTGAAAATGAGGGTTGGGATAGTATAGGAAGGTTGTGGGAGAATTCCTTTTTTTGAACTCAAAACATATAATTGCTTAGCCTATCTCAATAGCTTTAAAAAAAAGAAATACTCACCAACTACAAATTATTTTCAGAAGAAGAGAATACATTTTCAATTATTACTTTTTAATCAACAGAACAATTTTTGAAAACAACGTCATAGTTATAATTAAGCTTATTTGTAACAATTTAAGCTTCGTAGATGCAGCGATATTAAAATTTTAAAAGACTATATGTTGCGGTATCAAGTGCGAGAAAATGTAAAAAATTGTCGAAATAAATTTTTGGAAAGAAAAAAATGTAATTTGCCATTAGGGGTGAGGAAGTGAAAAAAGTCTATATATTCTTAGTCTAGAATATGACGCACATCATTTACTCGTCCGTTGGAGTAGAGAAGTAATTTGGTATCCGCGGGAGGCGCGTTTTTAAACTCAATTGTATAACCGCCCCATTCCAAAATCGACACAATAACGCCGTCATTTTCGTAGGGAGATGCACCAAAATGCTCGTGCATAAGCCATACCCCGTCTGTATGATTTAGCACCGCTAGTTTGCGATTATCTATTTTTTCTACCGAAAAAGAGTCGGATACATTTTGAGCGTAATACCACATTACCTCAGTATAATCACCTGTGTTGAGATTGCTATTGCGCATATTGGCTTCAATACCTACGCGGCGAATGCTGCGATACACAAAAAATTGTTTGCAAAAAGAGGGGATATTTAGTAAATAGCAATTGGGGCTTGGGTGCTGCGCCACGCCCTGTATGTAGACCGCATGCAGTTTGCCTGCCACTATTTTATCTTGCTTGCTTTGGTTTAAAAAAATAAAATTGCACACTACCAAAAAAACAAAGCAGCAAGATAAAATCCACACATTTTTTTTTAGTAGAACAAGAAAAGCCGTCAATATAAATGGCAAGGCAAAAAAAACAAAACGCACATTTTCGTATGAGCTACCTGCCATACCAAATCGAAATAAATTGGGCAACAGAAAAACACCCATGCTTAAAAAAAGAAGTAAGAAAAGGTATTGTTTAGCTTTTATACAATAAAAAATAATGCCAAATGTACACAGTAATAGGGGCCAAAAAAGATGCTGATGCACAAAGGCATAGTAGGCATCGCGAAGGCCATTGGGTACGAATTTTGTATATGCAATGCCTTGCATACAGAACATCCAAAAATTGGTAACCATCAAATTAGCACTAGGAAAAATACCTGCCAGCGATGCACCATGCGGCAACAGCTCATTGTTCAATATTTTTAGTAGTAAAAAACTGCCAAGTAGCAAGACAAAAGATGGGACGAAAAATGTTATTGCCAGATGTTTTAGTATTTTTTTTTGCTGTATTTGCGCGCTATAAAAAATAATGATCAGCAAAATAATAATCGGGAATAGCAAGCTCATTTCAATAGTAAATAAGCTGAGCAAAAAACTGAGATAAAAAAAGTAAAACCAAATTTTTGCACCATCAATGTAGCGCAAGAACGAGTGAAGCATAACCAAAAACAACAACATGCCAAGGTTGTAATGTGAGGTAGCGGCCCAAGTTACGTTCTCAAAATTATTGGGTGCGGTAAGCAACAATATGCAAATTAGTAAAAAGAAAAACCGACTAGGCGCCTGCCCAAACAATGAAAACAGCTGCGCCATTGCGGTATAAAATAAGGTAAGGTTGACGCTAAATAAAAACACAAACCAGAAAAAATAATAAGCTGAATTGATTCCAAAAACGTGGTAGTATAAATACAGAAAAAAATAATGAACTTGGTATAAACTTTTAAAATTGTCAGAGCGAATGATGTCGCCCCAATCCATATTTTTCACCTCCCACAGTCCCGAGATCCCGTCATCCATCAGCATAAAATTGGCGATAGGATAATAGATAATTATGGCTAAAAAAAAGAAAAAGAAAAACGCGGCTAATGCGGGTAGCTTGGCCAAAAAAGATTCTAAACGATGTATGAAAATTAGGTTAGCGATACACCAAATATATTATGAAAAAATTTTAGTGAGACGTATTCAAACTGCTTAGGATGTTCCTAATTTATAAATCAGAGGATAAACGAATCAAGGAGAAATCCAAATAAACGCATTCGCTACTTCTCCGCATACATCACCTCCTTCACCGCCGTCACCACTTTTTCTATTGATGGTAGAAATGCTTTTACCAAATTGGGCGCGTAGTGCATGCTACTATCGGCGGTGGTAATGCGACGTACAGGCGCATCCAGATAATCAAACCCTTCTTTTTGAATGCGGTAAGCAATCTCCGAACTGATAGAACCAAATGGCCAAGCCTCTTCTACAATTACTAATCGGTTGGTCTTTTTTACAGATTCCAAAATGGTGTGCCAGTCTAATGGGCGAATGGTGCGGAGGTCAATGACCTCGCAGCTAATGCCTTCTTTTTCTAGCTCTTTGGCACTATCGAGTGCCACGTGCATCATTTTATTAAAGCTTACCATGGTTACATCAGTGCCCTGTCTTTTGATATCCGCTTTACCGATGGGGATTAAATATTCTTCCTCCGGCACGTGGCCAACTTCGCCATACTGCACCTCGCTCTCCATAAATATTACAGGGTCATTATCGCGTATCGCGCTTTTCAAAAGGCCCTTTGCATCATACGGATTCGATACAGAAATAACTTTCAGTCCAGGAATATTGGCGTACCAACTTTCAAAAGCCATAGAGTGCTGCGCGCCAAGCTGCCCCGCCGAGCCATTAGGCCCACGAAAAACCATGGGGCAATTAAATTGTCCGCCGCTCATCGCCGTCATTTTGCTGGCATGATTCAATATTTGGTCAAGCGCCAACACAGCAAAATTCCAAGTCATAAATTCAACAATTGGGCGCGTTTCATTCATAGAAGCGCCAACAGCAATTGCCGAAAAACCAAGCTCAGAAATTGGTGTATCAATAATGCGCTTATCGCCAAACTCGTCCCACAGGCCTTGGCTTACTTTGTACGCACCATTATACTCCGCTACTTCTTCGCCCATTAAAAATACCTTTTCGTCTCGCAGCATTTCTTCTCGTATGGCTTCTCGTAGTGCTTCTCTATATTGAATTTCTCGCATGGTAGCGAAATTATTGTATTGAGGGCATTAATTAATTTTTTACAATAAAAAATATTCTCCTTTTTCACTAACGTTTCTAAGCGTAGGTACGTTTATGGTTTTAAATTGCACAACATTATGAAATCCTATTTAATTCTATTACTTGTTTTTTTAAGTACAACTGTTTTTGGGCAAAGTGCTAATGTTAGTTGGGCAAAAGATTTGCAGGGTGGCAGCAGCATTGCCGAGTCCATTGAGCGTGATGCCGCTGGTAATATTTATGTTGTGGGACGGTTTAAGGACACGGTTGACTTCGACATGGGTGCTGGTGTACAGCAAAGAATCACGACCACAAGTATTAATAATTTATTAGGTGGTGGCTCAACCTTTATTTTGAAAATGGATTCTAACCAAAACTTTATTTGGGTAAAAACAATAGACAGTGCCGTTGGTACTTGTCAATTAACGCCAAGTGGTGATTTGTTGCTATATGGCAGATTTGCGGGGACAGCAGATTTTGACCCAGGAGTGGGTACACAGAATTTAGTATCTTCCAATGGCAATCAGTTTCTGTGTTTACTGGACACTTCGGGGAGCTATCTGTGGGCTAAGCAGTTTGGTGAAACGGCTTCTCAATATTTTTACACAATTGAGGAATCGACTTTTTCATTCGATATTAGTGGTAATATTTTGATAGTTGGTGGAGTGTTTGGGATTTACGATTTTGACCCTGGCCCAGGGGTTTTCAATATGGGCGGAAATTATGGGTACACTTATATTTTAAAACTTGACCCCACTGGTAATCTTACCTGGGGTAAGGAAATTGGAGGTACTTTTTCTGGCGTGCATGGGGAAAGTATTAAATGTGATGGAGCCAACAATGTTTGCATAGTGGGTGGTTATTATGGCACTACAGATTTTGACCCTGGGGCAGGTACCTATAATCTACTGGGCACAGGAGGGTATTACTCCATGTTTATACTAAAGTTAGATGCTTCTGGCAATTTCTTATGGGCCAATTCAGCAGATGTAGGTGCGAGAGATTATTTTACACGCAGGTTAGAGGTTGACGGGAACAATGATTTAATAGTTACAGGAGTTTTCAGCGATACTGTTGACTTTAATCCAAGTACCGCAGTAGATTCCTTAATCAGCATTGGAGTGAATGATTTGTATATTGCAAAGTATAATGCCTCAGGAGCTTTTCTGTGGGTTAAACATTTGAAAGGTGCAGTTGGAAATAACATACACAACGAGGTGATGTCAACCTACATAGACAATGCCAATAATTTTTATATTACCGGTGGAATCGCTAGTGCTACCATAGATTTTGACCCAAGCACCAGTACGAAGATTCTGGGGCCTACTTCTTCAAGCCTTCCAATTTCACTTTTTCTTGCCCAATATGACCCTAACGGAAATTTGATATTTGCCGAACGCTTTGGCGCAAATAATTGGGGGCTTGGTTTAAATATAGAAATGACTTCAAATAACGATGTTTACGTTTGCGGAGTTTATTGGGATAGTTTAAATGCTGGAACGGGGTCAAATAATGTTACTTTATCAAATGCAGGAGCTATCACAGGCTTTCTCCTAAAATTAGATTTTGGAAGCGTTGGTGTTAACGATGTTTTTCAAAACATTTCATTATCTGTTTACCCAAATCCAACTTCAGGAAAACTGATTATTTCTCAGAATAATAATCAAATTATTGAAAGTACGGTTTATGATATGTCGGGCAAAAAAATTGAATTGGCAAGTAGCGGTAACGAAATAGATGTTTCAAGTTTGCCTGCGGGCGTTTATTTTTTAAAGGTGCAAACTGTAGAAGGGATTGGAGTGGCAAAGTTTATAAAGGAGTAAGGAATCTAAAAATTCGCGCTTACTATGGGTGTCAATTTAGTGGTTTAAAAAACTAAACCCTATAAACCCTATAAACTTTATAAACCAATTTACCTTCGCCCCACTTATGACCAACGAAAAATCACTCAATTTTATTGAAGAAATTATAGAAGGCGATTT
>JBBSPP010000246.1:0-5214 GCA_038258625.1 Chitinophagales bacterium | reverse complement strand
GTTTTGTGCGGCCCAGTTTGCGCTATTTAGATGTAAGCTGGAAAAACGATGACTCAAAAGATAGCCGTGCACTTGTACAAAGTACTGTGGTGCTGAAGCGCCCCTCTTATTTTGTAGAGCCGCCATTCCCCCTCGAAATATTTTGGCTCAATAATCATAATGTGGCCTACATATCCAAAACCGATGAGAACGAAACCCAAGAAATAGAAAACGAACTTTCATTTGGCATTAGCAATAAAGGGTTGAAGCCACTAACGCTTGATTGTAGGCAGGAGGTGCGCGAAGGCCCTTACTTCGAGTTGGTATTTTTGGGTGGTGCAGGTGTGGGCGATGCTACGCAGGACAAGTATATAAAAGATATTCAGCTACGCATCCAAGAAGATGAGTATGGCAATAAATGGATACACCACAAAATGATACACGGCCCAGTAATTACGTGGCGCATTGAGCCGCGCATGTACACCGATGGCAAGCGCAATAAAATTATTTTGGGTATTGAAGAGGCTGCTACCATTACTTTTTCGCTCAGCGATTTAAAAGTTGTAGGTGCGGAGGGCGTCTCCATGTTGTACCTGCGCTACTATAATATTCCTGATTTTGACGATAATCAAATTGTGCTCTACATCGAAAAGAAAAAACCAACAGGCTCCATGCCATCTGCCGGGTTTGAACAAAAATATTTGTCCATTGAAGAGTTGCAGCCCGATGAAAATGAAGGCGTGATAAGCAAAAATTTGGAACAGAAATTTATAACCCCACCGCTGCGTTGGAAAATGGACATGGGCGAATATCGGAATGAGACCAGCGTGATACTTGGTGATAAAGTGGGCATTGGTCGCGTACCCACAGCAAGTTTGGAAGTGCAAGGCAGCGCCATGATTACCGATACATTGCAATTGGGCAATAAAAAAATAACGGTCAAAACAGGAGTGACAACGAGCGACTTTTTTCTTTGCACTGTAAAAAATAACGAGTTCAAAAAATACCCTTGGGTAGCCCGAGCGAAGGTGCACGTTGTGCTTTCTGACGGGTACTATTTTTCTGAATTTCATATTTCCATGACTGCAGAAAATAGTTATATTTTAAAGGAGGTGAATAACCGTATTGATGCAGCAACTTCGAAAGGGGCAAAACCGCTGGGTGATTCGGAGATTTTTATTCGGGCTGTGGAGGTTACAGAAAATGGACAGTTGAGAATAACGGGTTATAATATAAAATTTAATGGGAAACCAACAAATCAGTACTGGATAGAGCTAGAAAGTTTGTCAGCTAGCGAAGAAGGGCATCCTGAACTTTTGTAATAACCATTTTTGCTTTGCCGCAGATTGTATTTTGTACCTTTTTTTTTAGTGAAAAAATATTGAAGTGGAGAAACAACATGTGCTTGTCAAATACTTTTATTCTAAAAAAAATAACAGCTGTCAAAAAAATGCCGTACCTAAAAGTATTTTCCTAGCCAACTTATCAATAGTACTTTTGCCAACCTAAATTTTTACAAATGATCAAAAATTTTAATCCCAACGATATTGGGCAGGCTGATAATAATGTGTTTGGCTTACCGTCCACGGCCGAAAATGCTGATTTGATAATCATTCCCATCCCGTGGGAGGTAACGGTGTCATACCGCAAAGGCACTGCACGTGCACCCGAAGAAGTATTGGAAGCTAGCCGGCAAATAGATTTGTACGATGCGAGTGCGCACAATATGTGGCAGTACGGATATTATATGGAGGAAGTGGATGGCGCTTTAGACCGAAAAAATGATTTCCTACGGCACTGCGCGGAGTTGGTAATTTCTAACTTATCTACAGGTGGTATTACAAAAGAAAATGAGCAGCTATCAAAAAAACTGGCGGAGATAAATAAACAAAGCGAGGAGATGGTCAATGATCTTTGTGCAAAAGCAACGGCTTATTTGGATGCAGGAAAACTAGTAGCTCTGCTTGGCGGCGACCATAGCACCCCGCTCGGCCTTATAAAAGCAGTGGCAAAAAAGTATCAAGATTTTGGTATTTTACAAATTGATGCACACTTTGATTTTCGCAAGGCCTACGAAGATTTTACCTATAGCCACGCCAGCATAATGTATAATGTGCTAGAGCAAATACCACAGGTGAAAAAAATGGTGCAATTAGGTATTCGAGATTACTGCGATGAGGAAATAGACTATATGAAATCGCAGGGCGAGCGTGTTAAAACCTACTTTGATCAAGATGTAAAAGAACGATTGTACGAAGGTGAAACCTGGAAAACAATTTGCGATGAAATTGTGGCGCATTTGCCACAGCATGTATATATTAGTTTTGATATTGATGGTCTAGATCCTAAGCTGTGCGCCAACACAGGCACGCCCGTGAATGGCGGTTTCGAGGTGGAGCAAGTAATGTATTTATTCAGAAAAATGGTAGATAGCGGTCGCAAAATTATTGGGTTTGATTTGGTAGAAGTTGCTTGTGGTGAGCTATCGCAAGATATGCTGGATGCTAATGTAGGCGCGCACGTGCTGTACAAAATGTGCAATCAATTCATGAAAAGTCAAAAAAGATAGGGACCGTGAAAAATCAATTTTACTTTTTGTTGATACCAGAGAAGTACCAAAAATATTTTGTGCAAATGAAAGCACTGCATGTAATGGCGTGCATTTTTTTGTTGGTGTACGCTGTGTATTTGCTTAGTGATTGGGATGCTAATTGGATGGAAATCGTAGCGGTGATACCCGCAAGTTTGGCAACCTTGGGCATCGTTATTTTTAAAGGCGCACTGCTGAAACAACTACAAATTAATCAGGTATTGCGATTGTTCGAAGTTGGTTTTTTGGGCGTGGCGGCAAATTATTTCTACACGATGCAATTAATATTGCCCATGGCAATTTTTGGCGTGGTGGCACTTTTTATTTTGGTGTTGATGCTGTTGGAGAACAAAGTTTTTTCTGAACGGTTTATTGAATTGAATGAACAAGAAATTATTTTTCCGCAACTTTTAAATAAACGAAAAATACCTTGGCAAAATATTACGGGCGTGGTGCTTCGGTTTCATGTGCTGACCTTGGAAATGAAAGATGATAGTTTTGTGCAGCAAGCCGTTTTTCATAAATATGATGATGACGAAATTGCATTGTTCGATGATTTTTTAAAACGACAATTAGCATGAACTTTGACGAAGCCTTAAAATTTTTGTACGAAAAATTACCCATGTTTTCGCGGCAAGGCAAGGCGGCGATAAAAAAAGATTTGACCAACACTATTGCACTCTGCGAAGCCTTGGGAAATCCGCAGGAAAAATTGAAGACAATTCATGTGGCGGGTACGAATGGAAAAGGCTCGGTGAGTCATTCCTTGGCATCGGTATTGCAAGAGGCAAATTATAAGGTGGGGCTTTACACATCGCCACATTTAAAATCGTTTACCGAGCGTATTCGATTAAATGGAGCGGAAGTTCCTTCGGATTGGATAGCCGATTTTGTAACTAAGCATCCACTTTTAATAGAAAGAATACAACCGTCTTTTTTTGAAATTACCGTGGCGATGGCGTTCACATTTTTTGCCGAAAAAAACGTGGATATTGCCATTATAGAAACAGGCTTGGGTGGCCGATTGGATAGCACTAATATTATCATGCCTTTAGTATCGGTTATTACAAATATTGGGCTCGATCATACGGATATGTTGGGCGATACCCTGGCGAAAATTGCCGTTGAAAAAGCGGGTATTATAAAAGAAAATACGCCCGTGGTAATTAGCGAAACACAAAAAGAAACGGAGCCCGTTTTTTTTCAAAAAGCGCATAGCGTGCACGCACCAATAGTTTTTGCCGATACGATTTATACCGAAGCGAGGGTTGGAAATAAAATAATGTTGGTCAATCAATCAAACGGCGAAACGATTTCTGTACAGTTAGATTTGCTCGGTAATTATCAAATTAAAAATGCCAAAGCAGTTTTGCTTGCACTCGATATGTTGGCGCAGAAAAATTTTTCGACCACCAAAGAACAACGACAAAAAGGACTAGCGAACATAACCAAAAATACCGGACTGCGCGGCCGGTTTGAAATTGTGCAACGTGCGCCATTATTAATTTATGATGTAGCGCACAACAAAGAAGGCGTGCAACAATCGTTGGAAGAATTGGCAAAATATAATTTCGAAAAACTGCACATTATTTATGGTTGTGTAAATGATAAAGATGTTTCTTCGGTGTTGCCGCTTTTTCCTGCTGATGCTATTTTTTATTTTACGCAAGCCAATGTGCCGCGTGCCTTGCCGGTGAGTGAACTTGCTGTAAAAGCTGCCGAGTTGGGAATTTTAGGACAGCAATTTTCTACACCTCTTTTGGCAAAGGAAGCGGCTATGAAAAATGCTTCGGCAAATGATTGCGTGATAGTGATTGGTAGTTTTTTTATTTTGGAGGAGCTTTTATAGTTCGAAACCTTCCATGCCCTGTGTACAAAACCTTCCATGTTTATTAGCAAGACGGCAATAAACATGGAAGGTTTCCTCAATTTAAAAAACTACTCCAACAAATCGGGCCGTCTCTCTTTAGTGCGTTTTAACGCCTCGGCGTGGCGCCATTCTTCAATATTGGCAAAATGACCGCTCAATAAAATTTGAGGAATGTGCTGCCCGCGCCACTCGGCCGGGCGGGTGTAAACTGGCGGCGCCAACAAATTATCCTGAAAACTATCCGTGAGTGCAGATGTTTCGTCGTTTAAAACACCGGGCAATAGTCGCCCAATACTATCCACCAAAACCGCTGCGGCCAGCTCGCCACCGCTGAGTACATAATCGCCTATCGAAATTTCGCGGGTAATAAATGTATCGCGAATGCGCTGGTCAATGCCTTTATAATGTCCGCAAATCATCATCAAATTTTTGTGCAACGAAACTCCATTAGCAATTCCCTGATTGTATTGTTCGCCATCGGGCGTCAGGAAAATAATTTCGTCATAGTGGCGTTCGCCTTGTAATTTTTCTATTTGATTGGCCAGCGGCTCGCACATAATCACCATGCCCGCACCGCCGCCGTATTGATAATCATCTACTTGGCCGTGCTTGTTTATTGCATAATCGCGCAGTTGATGGCAGTGAACTTCCAGCAAATTTTTTTCCTGCGCTCGCTTCATTATTGAGTGGGCAAACGGGCTTTCGAGGAGTTCGGGTAGTACGGTGATAATGTCTATGCGCATGGGGTATTATTTTTCTTCTTTTAAAAATTCTC
>JBBSPP010000245.1:0-5214 GCA_038258625.1 Chitinophagales bacterium | reverse complement strand
TGAAAATGTATATGTACGAAGCGCCAACTGATCTGGAAGCATTTGCCGAGGCCAATAATACAGTAAGATTGGAGTGGACAGCATCAGCTGATTCCACTGTTACAGAATACTATGTATATAGGGCAAATGATATTAATGATGATTTCCAATTGCTTACAACCTTACCAATTACTGCACTGAGCTATACCGATAATGCGCCACTGACAATGAACGCCATGAATAATACTGCTTATATGGTAAAAGCTGTAAAACTGCAACAAACGGCCACGGGCAGTTTTCACAACCTAAGCCCAGGCGAAATCACTGAAGGTTTTTCAAACAATGCGCCCTTACCTGTGCAGATTATTAGTTTCAACGGTAAAAATAATTTGGACAATACCAATACATTATTTTGGCAAGTGGCTGAAGAAAAAAATATTGAACGCTACGAAATTGAGCGAAGTGCAGATTTGAAAAGCTATGAAACAATAGGCGTGGTAAATACAATTTCAAGAAACAATGTGCAACAGCAATATAATTTTAATGATAAAACACCTTTGGAAAATAATTATTATCGGTTAAAAATAATTGATGCTGATAATGCAATTGCATATCATGATAAAATTGTACACATCAAAAAAACTGTAGAAGCTACTCCCGAAATATTGTATCCAAACCCAGCCTCCAACGAATTATTTTTGAGTCTTACAGCCGATTATTCAGATCAGGCTGTACAGCTTACAATATTTGATATGAGCGGGAGGGTAATGATGAACCGCACAGAAATTATAAAGCCAGGGAATGCAACTATTAATTTGGGGGTAGGAAAATTTGCGATTGGTAATTATATTCTACAATACAAAAAAGAGGATGACTTAGAAATACAGCATTTAAAATTTACAAAAGTTGAATAGGTTTTAGAAAATCGAAAGACAAAAAAAAGCACCAAACCTTCGTTTGGTGCTTTTGTATTTTATAAAGAAAGGCGCATTTTATCGTCCGCCATTTCCGCGTCCGCTGCCGTTTCCACGACCATTTCCTCTGCCGCCACCTTTGTTATTTCCATGGTTTCCTCGTCCGCCGCCTTGGTTGTATCGACCACCATTGCCATGTCCTTGATGATACCCTTGTCCACGTCCGTTGCCATAAAACTGTCCGTTCCGGTAGGTTTGTCCGTACATGCCGCACCCTCTGTGGTTGCATCGCACTACGGCATTTCCGCATCTGCCGCCATTCCAAATAGTACTCATGTGCAAGCACATAGATGGCCTTTGGTTGCCACGGTGGTGCATATAACCTCCGCCACATTGACTGTAATTGTTGTGCCATACCACCACTTTGGTTCCATGCCGGTAGCTCACGTGTTTGTGCCGATTATTGTGTCCTGGGTTGGCCTCGGCAATTACGCTAAAGCTAAATAAGCCGATGAAGGCAATTGCTGTTGTTAGTAAAATTTTGTTTTTCATGATATTTTTATTTTGTGATTTGCGCTTATGACCCACAGCGAATATTATAAGTTTAACGATTGGATTTTCTTTAACAGCTATAACAAAAATTGGAGGCACTCTAAAAAACGTTTTTTTGCGGTTCTGTACTTTCTTGGCATTTTTCAAAACAACGGCAAATTATTGCTTGAAGGTGTTCGTTATTCCTATGTTGCTTCTTCGACATTATATTATTAGTTTTTATACAAACGTTGCATAATAAACAAATGAAAAACCACATAATAAATGGTGATTAGGCGCTTCGTTAAACATTTGAACGCCATCGACAATTTTTTCTAAACCCCATAAATTTCTTAAACTCTCTAAACATTTAAACCCTTAATAAATGACACAACCACATTTTGTGGATTAGTTTTTTGTAAGTTGACATTTGAAACTTTGGAATTTGCTACCGCATAGCCTTAGCTTCGCTTTTTAATGAAAAAAGCAATATTAATCCTCGCCGACGGAACTATTTTTGAAGGTGAAGCATTCGGGAAAATTGGCATCGCAACAGGCGAAATCTGCTTCAACACAGGCATGACTGGCTACCAAGAAGTATTTACAGATCCTAGTTACTATGGGCAAGTGCTGATTATGAACACGGCACACGTGGGTAATTATGGCGCCAAAAATGCTGATATAGAAAGCGATGGCGTAAAAATAAACGGTCTTATTTGTAAAACGCTTTCTAGTAAATATTCGCGCGATATGGCCGACCAATCGTTGGAAGATTACCTTTTGGAAAATGAAGTTGTGGCCATTCATAAAATTGATACGCGCGCGTTGGTTGCCCACGTGCGTAAAAATGGCGCGATGAATTGCATTATATCTTCCGAAGATTTAGACATTAGTTCTTTACAAAAAAAATTAGCCGAAGTGCCTTCCATGGATGGGCTAGAATTGGCCTCGGTAGTGAGCACGAAGGAAGCCTACGAAAGTGGCGACGAAAATTCTACCATACGCATCGCCGCGCTTGACTACGGCATCAAAAGAAGCATTGTAAAAAATATGGTTGATAGGGGTGCTTTTGTAAAAGTGTTCCCTGCAAAAACAGATTTTGCAACGCTAGAAAAATTTAATCCAAACGCATATTTTATTTCTAACGGCCCTGGCGACCCAGCACCAATGACCTATGCCGTGGAAACTATGAAGCAAATTTTGGAAAGTGGTAAACCAACTTTTGGAATATGCCTTGGTCATCAAATACTCAGCATGGCTTGTGGCGCAACGACCTATAAAATGCACCATGGGCATCGTGGCTTGAATCATCCTGTAAAAAACTTGATAAATAACACAAGCGAAATCTCTACACAAAATCATGGTTTTGCAGTAGATGCCGAGAGCATTAAAGCGAGCGATAAATTAGAAATTTCGCACATCAACCTTAACGATGATACGATAGAAGGTGTGCGCGTAAAAGGCAAAAAAGCATTCTCCGTACAGTATCACCCCGAGGCTAGTCCTGGGCCGCATGATAGCCGTTATTTGTTTGATGAGTTTATAGAGATGATTGGGTAATTATTTCCCCATAATTTTCTTCACGCCCATTACCAAAAACAATACTATAAAACCTATCACTAATCCTGCCGTGGCTTCGGCCAAAAGTGATGGCCAGCTTTCCAACAGGTAATGAATAGCATCAATGTAATGTACAAAAATGCCACCAGCAACCAGCACCAATGCAATGGTACCGATGACTGTAAGTGCTTTGATAATTTTGGGTAACAAGGCTACCAAAAAATGACCTACTTTATCTGAAAAACTATCGGTGCGATCATTCAGATTGATGAGGTGAAGGCCAAAATCGTCAATGCGAACAAGTAACGCCACAATGCCATATACTCCAATGGTAGCGAGGATAGCCACGACCGTTGTAACGCCAATTTGTACCATCATGCTTTGGTCTAGCACGCTACTGAGGGCAATAATGACAATTTCTACTGATAATATAAAATCAGTGACAATAGCCGATTTTATTTTTACTTTTTCATGTTCCAAAATTTCGGCTTCGGTATATTCTTTGGTATCTATTATTTCAGCTGTTTTGTTTTTTCGATGAAAAAGAAATTCAAAAATTTTCTCAGCACCTTCATAGGCCAAATAAGCCCCACCAAATATCAGAATGATAGGAATGGCTTTGGGAAGGAAAAAATTAAGCAAAAAGATAAGCGGCAGGATAATTAATTTATTCAAAAAAGAACCTTTTGTAATAGCCCAGAGTACAGGCATTTCGCGGCTGGCTACAAATCCCGATGCTTTCTCGGCATTTACGGCAAGGTCATCGCCTAGGATGCCAGCTGTTTTTTTTGTGGCTATTTTACTCATGGCGGCTACATCGTCCATGAGGGCTGCTACGTCGTCAAATAATGCAAGAAATCCTGAAGCCATAAGTTTTTTTAATTACGATTTTCGAAGGTGGAAAATTACGTACGGAACTTATTTTAATCAGTTCTATGGGCTGATACTTTTGTTTTTATCTTTGAACCCTTCGGGTTATTTCTTATTTTTTCAGAATGACTCATTCAATACATAATTTTTTAATACCATGAACATAGATTTTAGCGAAGCGCAAATAGAAAAACTAATTACCCATCACGTGGGCAACAAGCAGCGCGAAGAAAATATTACCTTGACCAAGGAGGCGGTCGAAATCTCGGCAGAAACGCGCGAGCATTTGCTAAATTATTTTTTGGTACCCATGAAAACTGACGAGGTGTACCACTTTACCCATGCCATAGATTTTAAGCAGAATGATATTTTTGCATCGGCCAAAGAACTTTTTGCTCATAAAAAATCTTTTGTAGCACAATCGCACAACATTGGCAAACTGCTGTACGAAGCCACTACACACCCCAAAGTAAACGAAGGCGAGTTAAACGTGGTATTGTTTTCCAACATTATTGTGGGTGATGAAATGGTGGCGGCCATTGGCATTTTTAAATCAGAAAATAATGTGCCATTTATAAAAATGGACAGAGTGATGGAGGGCTTTAATATCGACCATGACTTTGGGTTTGAGATGAAAGGCGTGGATAAAGGTTGCCTAGTTTTTGATGTGGAAGAAACTGATGGGTATCGCTGCCTAGTGATTGACAAAAAATCTATCGACGCGCAATATTGGATTGACGATTTTTTAGAACTAAAACCGATTGGCAATGAATTTTATATGACCAATCAATTCCTGACTATGACCAAGGAGTTTGTAACCAAGCAACTGCCCGAAGATTATGAAATGAACCAAACAGATAAAATTGACCTCCTCAATAAATCGGTAGGGTATTTTAAGGAGCATGAAAGTTTTGACAAAGAAGAGTTTATGAGCGAAGTATTTGTGGACGATGAAATAAAAAGTTCTTTCAAAAATTTTAATAACATTTACGATACCGAGAACGAACTAGAATCCAAAGATGCATTTAGCATTAGCGCGCAGGCGGTAAAAAAACAAGCGCGGGTTTTTAAAAGCGTACTAAAGCTCGATAAAAATTTTCATGTATATATACATGGTGATAAAGACCTGATAGAGCAAGGTGTGGACCCAGACGGGCGCAAGTTTTATAAGATTTATTATCAGGAGGAGAATTAGGTTTTAAGAGTGTGCATTCAGTATGTTAGGCATTAGCAATTTGCTTTCCCCAAATTTTAACACTATATTCGTAATTCACAACGTTCTTTAATTATTGAGTTAGAAATATTATAGCGTTTAGCTAGAATAGACTGCATTTGAAAAGGTCGAAAGTTTCAATGTGCT